>NZ_JRFE01000059.1 GCF_000756305.1 Myxosarcina sp. GI1 | reverse complement strand
GCTTAATTCCCAGGTCTTGTCCTGGAATTAGAAGTTCCCGACATCAATGAATCGCACCCAGACAAACCCCATCTCCAAAATTTCACTCAGTTTATTCGTAAATGTTGATACGACGAGAACCGAGATACATTCCCTGACTGTTTTCACCAGCAGGGTAGGCAGTAATGCCAAATTGATATACTCCAGCTACAAAGGGATTTCTTCTGGGTTTGACCGATACTGTTACCGTATTGCCAGGCTCTATCGGCTGCTCGAATTCGACGGTAATTTCTCCAGGTTGTGATTCTTCTCCTCCAACAGCAGCCAAAGATACAGGAGAGCCTCCAGCCAAGCTATCGCCATAAAAGGCACTACTTTTACTACCTTTAAATTCCACAGTATTAATATCTCTTTTTTGTTCGATCTTCACTGCTCTAAGGGCTTGTTTTGCATCTTCAGGCACTTCTATCGTAAATTGATAGGCAGCAAAGGGATTCCTTCTCCTATTATAAGTGGCAGCAGCTCTGACTATACGAGGAGCGCGGCTAAAAACAGTTTGTCCGTCAGTCATTTCTACTGCTGAAGCCGACACCGTGTTTAAAGAAATAGGCAATAATGTACCTAGCATCAAAGCACTGGTACTCAACGAAAATTTGATGAACGATCTATACATTTTGAAACCTCCAATTTGCTTGAGAAACTCTTAAAAGAAGTTAACTATAAAGAAAAAGCCTTACTAAAAACGAATATTGCTAACGCGTCTTAAATAAGTATTTATTCTGCAAAGTTTTAACTTCATCTAATTACAGTTTCTATATTTAATAAGTTGTCATATAAAAATGAAATTAGAATGACATTTTAAAATCTAACAGTGTTATAAAAGGTTTAAAAACTATTTTATATCTCTACCGACACTGTTTATATAAGACTTTTATGTCAAAAGATAGATTTTGTCCTAATTTACAAAATAAATATTTTTATATAGTTTTATTGAAACAAAACAAAAAAAGCTTCTAAATTTTCAAGGCATTTTGGCACTAACACTTGAGAATTTAGAAGCTTATCTCTTTGGTGTAAGGATACAAATAACGTCTGTTATRGATATCCTTTGAAGATAGGATGACATATAAATATGAAATYRAGATGATATTGWCAAAATTAATAGAGTTTTTACTTCAACCTTAAWTGCAATAAAATAATGTAATRTTTTGTATATYAMATATTTAAAAYAAATCGAGTTTGTCGATTTCATCCTGATTTAATTTTTCTGGTATATACTCAAAGATTGATAACAAATTTTTACAGCTTTTTGGAAGTAAAACTATGAGTATGTCTTCAAAAGTTTTTAGAAGTCTAACAGTAATAGCAGCGATGACAGCTTTAACTATTAGTATTGGCAACCGCGCTGCCACTGCCGAACAACATGATGGTAATTCTCAAATGAATCACGAACAGATGATGAATTCTGATGGACAACAAATGCCGATGCCAGAATGTTCTGATAACTCTGAGATGAATATGAATCAAGAGCAAATGGGTTCTGAGGAACACCAAATGTCAATGAAAAAATGTCCCGATAACTCCGAAATGAATATGAATCACGAAATGATGAACTCTGACGAACGGCAAATGCCAAGACAGAACGATTCGCCAACGTCAGATGAGTAAACAGCTTGCCTGCAAGATATTACGTTATCCCGTCTACCATGTCACATAGATGGGTAAACGACAAAATGCGACAAAGTATAGATTGGATATAAAGTCAAAATTTAAGTTTTCTCGAACACTTTACTAGCTTGCGTGATGGATTCATAACACTAATGAAAAATAAATCCAGTACACTGAATAGACGAAATTTTCTCCGCTTCACTGCTGGAATGAGCATAGCCTTGGGACTCGATAGCCTCATACCCGCATATGCCAAACAAGTGGTCACAGCAAACGAACCTAGAAATAAAGGTAAGTATTCCGATCTCATTGACTTGCAAATTCAACAAACCAAGCTGCCGATTGCCAGCAAAAATGCCTCTACTTTAACAGTTAACGGTTCGATCCCAGGACCTTTAGTACGTCTGAGAGAAGGGCAAACTGCAACAATACAGGTGACAAACAATCTCGACGAAGACACATCACTTCACTGGCACGGACTCATCGTCCCACGAGAAATGGATGGAGTTCCTGGAATTAGTTACGCTGGCATTAAGCCTGGAGAGACTTTTACCTATCGCTTCCCAGTCAAACAAAGCGGTACTTATTGGTATCACAGCCATAGTGGACTGCAAGAGCAGTTGGGTCACTATGGTCCTATAATCATCGATCCTATCGAACCAGAACCCTTTGAATACGATCGCGATTATGTAGTGTTGCTGTCAGACTGGACTTTTGAAGATCCCTATGACGTTCTTGCCAATCTCAAGAAAATGAGTCCTTACTACAATTACCAAAGACCGACTATAGGACAGCTTGGTAAGAATTTGGCTTGGAATCGAATGCGAATGGATCCTACCGACATTGCCGATGTTACTGGTGCTACCTACACTTATTTGATGAACGGCATGGCATCAGATGCCAACTGGACGGGGCTTTTTAAACCAGGAGAGAAAGTTCGTTTAAGGTTCATTAATGGTTCGGCGATGACATACTTCGATATCCGCATCCCTGGGCTTAAGATGAGCGTAGTTCAAGCCGACGGTCAAAATATTAAGCCCGTTGAGGTAGATGAATTTCGCATTGCTACGGCTGAAACTTACGATGTCATTGTCGAGCCACAGAAAAATACAGCCTATACTATTTTTGCCGAAACTATGGATCGCAGTGGCTATGCGCGGGGAACTCTCGCACCTCGTCAGGGAATGAGCGCAGCAATTCCCGAAGGGCGATCGCGCCCTATACGCACTATGGCAGATATGGGAATGGCAGGAGATATGTCAGGTATGGACATGGGAGAAAATAATTCCTCTCACGATATGTCAGGTATGGACATGGGAGAAAATAACTCTATGTCTCATGATATGCCAGGTATGGACATGAGTGGCAGTAATTCTCACAATATGCCAGGGATGAACATGGGAAGTAATAATTCTTCTCATAATATGTCTGGCATGGACATGAGCGGAAATAATTCTATGTCTCATGATATGTCTGGCATGGACATGGAAAGTAATAACTCTTCTCACAATATGCCAGGGATGAACATGGGAAATAACAATTCTCACGATATGCCAGGTATGGACATGAATGAAAATAGCTCAATGTCCGATAACCAAGGTGTAATGCACAGTGCCGATACTCATGGTGCGGGGAACTCTGGCGTAGCGATGATGTCAAAAAGTAGATTAGATGAGCCTGGTATTGGTTTGGAGAATACGGAAAATCATCGCGTACTGGTTTATAACAATCTAATTAGCCTAAAACCCAATCAAAAGCAGCGATCGCCAGAACGGGAAATAGAGCTACATCTGACAGGCAACATGGAACGATATATGTGGTCGTTTGATGGCAAAAAATTTTCTCAGATAGAAGAGCCAATAACTTTCTTTGACGGGGAACGACTGAGACTTACGTTCATCAACGACACGATGATGGAACATCCGATCCATCTACATGGTATGTGGATGGAGTTGGTTAATGGTAGTGGACTAAACCAACCACGCAAACATACTTTAAACGTCAAACCCGCCGAGCGAGTATCGGTCGATATTGATGCCGATGCGCCAGGATACTGGGCTTTTCACTGTCACCTGCTCTATCACATGAAGGTAGGTATGTTCCGCACTGTGGCTGTTGTCGATCGCCCAACCAGTACAACCTAGTCAATATCTATAATCTCTAGATCTGGTATTAGCTTATGCCAAATTATCTAGGTTATCCATGTTTTATTTTAGGCTGGGATTCCAGCCAAATTACCTATGAGAATAAATGACCGAGGTTATCGCTCTACCCCTGCTGGATTGGTAAGCATACTTAGTATTCTTTTCTTGGCACCTGCTGTAGTTGCCGAACCAGAATTGGGCATAGAAGCTAGTACCCACACAAACAACAGCCAAAAAGCAGAGATGCTTACTGAGGGAGAACGATCGCGCTTATCTCAGTCCGATAATGGTAATATCGATCTTCCAAAATTACCTAGAGAAGATTGGCCCTCGCCCATAGGTGATAATCGAACTTATTATTTGCTTTTGTTAGACCAGTTAGAGTACCGCGCCAACGATGGAGAAGATACCTTTAATTGGGATGGAATTGGCTGGGTTGGAGGCGATTATCAGCGACTATGGATTAAGACCGAAGGAGATGTCGGTTTAGATACGGGAGATGGAGAAGCAGAGCTACAGCTTCTTTATGGTAAATTAATTTCTCCTTTCTTCGATCTTCAGGCTGGGCTAAAATACGACCAGGTTTACAGTTCTGAAGGAGGTCCTGCAAGAGCTTCTGGTGTAATTGGCATTCAGGGTTTAGCTCCTTACCTTTTTGAAGTAGATGCTTCTGTTTTTGTCAGTCAAGATGGAGATGTTTCGGCGCGACTTGGTGCTGAATATCAGCTACTTCTGACTCAGAGGTTGGTTTTACAGCCAGAATTGGAGACAAATATTGCTATTCAGGATGTAGAAGAGTTTGGGGTCGGTTCTGGTTTAAATGACATTGAATTGGGATTACGACTACGTTACGAAATTAGCCGAAAATTTGCTCCTTATGCGGGAGTCAACTGGACGCGCAAATTTGGTGATACAGCAGAATTAGCCAGAGAGGAAGGTGAGAGTACGGATAACTTTGCTTTGGTAGCGGGTTTAAGACTACTTTTCTAAATATATTTTTAGCTCGACTTTATCCATTGTGAGAGAAAAGTGAAGTCGAATAACGATAGAGTATTTTTGGTGTATCGTTAAGCTCGAAGTATGAGTTTCAATCTACCTGTTGAAATTATCAGTGTTCTCCTACCTTTTGCCGATCTCTTCTCCAAAAAGGTTTGGAATCATGTTCAGCTAATGTTGGTCGGTAGTATTTTAGCCACAGGAAAACGAACTGTAACTTCAATACTAGAAGTGATGGGACTGTCGGATAAGCCAAACTTCCAAAATTATCATCGAGTATTAAATCGTGCAGTTTGGTCAAACCTCCGAGCAAGCAAGATACTACTAACAACTTTAGTTATGGCATTTATTCCCAAGGGAATAATTGTCTGCGGGATAGACGATACGATAGAACGACGAAAAGGGAAGAATATCAAAGCTAAAGGCATTTATCGCGACCCAGTACGGTCGAGTCATAGCCATTTTGTCAAAGTCAGTGGTTTACGTTGGTTATCAATGATGTTGTTGGTAGAAATTCCTTGGGCAAAAAAAGTTTGGGGCTTACCATTTTTTACAGCTTTAGCTCCATCCGAACGCTACCATCAAAAACAACAACGTCAGCATAAAAAATTAACGGATTGGGCAAGGCAAATGATTTTGCAAGTTAAACGATGGCTTCCAAATCGAGAGCTAGTCATAGTTGCCGACAGTAGTTTTGCAGCATTGGAATTACTTTCTGCCGTTAGTAACTATTCTCGATTTGTATCATCCGTAGCGATGATTACTCGCCTTCGTTTAGATGCTGCACTTTATGAACCTGCATCACTAAGACCTCCAGGTACTATGGGTCGTCCTCGTCTCAAAGGAAAAAGATTACCCAACTTAGAGCAAGTTTTAATTGATGCGGGTACAGATTGGTCAAAAATTACACTTGCTAATTGGTACGGAGAAACAGAACGAACAGTTGAAATTACTACTGGGGTGGCTGTCTGGTATCATACTGGGCTACCTGTTGTTCCAATTCGTTGGGTCTTAGTGCGCGACCCACTAAATAAATTTAAACCACAAGCTTTGTTGTGTACTCATCAAGAGTATCAACCTCAGCAAATCCTTGAGTGGTTCGTACGTCGTTGGCAAATGGAAGTAACTTTTGAGCGAGAGGGATGGCGAGGTTGCCTCGCCATATCCAATCGAGCTGTTGAAGAAGTTAGAAGACACTTAGGACTGGAGACTCAACGTCAATGGTCAGATTTGGCGATCGCACGTACCACTCCTCTTATTTTAGGGCTATTTTCTCTGGTTACTCTTTTGGCTCATCGTTTACAAACCGATTTTACTTGGACTACTAGACAAAAAAGTTGGTATGTCAAATCTCTACCTACTTTTTCTGATGCCTTGGCTCTGGTACGCCGATTTCTATGGGCTAGCACTTTTTCCATGTCATCTAATTCTGCTGACATCATAAAAGTCCCTCGTCCTTTATTCAATCGTTTGAGAGATTTTGCTATCTATGCTGCTTGATTGGATAAAGTCGAGTTTAGCTAATGTTAGTTAAACAATGGCGATCGCTAATCCTAATTTCATTCTGATTTCATTTTTCTTTGCCACCTTAAAATGTATATAGTTTTGATAAAAGTAGAACGTTATGAAACACGGTAGAGCGATCGCTACAACCGCCTTTTTAATCGGCGCAATATCATTTATTATGCCCACAAGACCGACATTGGCTCATGCAGGACATTCAAGCTCATCAGAAAATAAGGTCGAACAACCAGCAATAAAGGAACAAACTGATAACAAATCTCAAATACCTCAAAAAGATGACGATTCTAAACCTCAAAACACTTCTGTAAAACAAGAAACTAACATTACCGAAAGCGAAGTCGTTCCCCCTGCCAGTCCCGATTCAGTATCAGAGCCAGCACGAGCCGATATAGTACCTATCATGGGAGAATCTTTGTTCGTTTTGTTACTAGCAAGTCCTTTACTACTGGTAGCTCTTAAAAGATGGATGTACAAATAAACTGTAAATAAAAATCAGTTATGGCAATTAACAAAGCTCGTCTGCGCCACCTTCACTATTGGTTTGCGCCCATCATGTTTTTCCCCCTCCTGTTAACCTCTATCACGGGTTCGTTGTTTCAAGTAGCAGTTAGTACGGGAAAAGCAGAGCAGTTTATTTGGCTGCTAGATTTTCATCGGGGAAAATTTGGTCGCATAAACTTAGAAGTAATTTACCCTCTACTCAATGCTTTCGGCGTGTTAATGCTTATCTTTACAGGAATAATCATGTGGTTGCAAACTAGAAGAAAAATACGTAAAAGACATTAGTAAAGGACATATTTTAATGAGTTAGTAGGCTGCTACCATCTTTATTATTTTCGAGTTTGAGTATATCAAAAGGCGATTACTGTCCTACTGTGTAGCTGTAGCTTCAATAACTTAACACAGCTAAAAATCAATATTTATTTTTGAAGCAGGATTACTCTCTTGAGAATCAAGAACATGAGTATATACGGCAGTAGTTTTTGGATCGGCGTGTCCTAGAAAATCCTGTACCTCTCGTAAAGAAGAACCATTCTGGAGACTTAAAGTACCTGCGGTATGACGTAGACTATGGGGTGAAAGACTTCGTTCTAGATCGCTGTGTTTGAGATCGCACTCAGACAAATAACTATCGACTATATAACCAACTCCTCTCCTAGATAGTCTTTGACCGTAACGACGATTTGATAAAGAGATGAAAAATGGACGGTCAGCATTTACTTTCTCTCCACTTTTTACACGAGCTTGTCGATACCGAGCTATTTCTTCTCCTAAATCGGATCTCAAAACGACAGTTCGGATGCTGTTTTTACCATCTAACTTGAGAAAATGTTGACCGTATGACTCGCTAATATCTCCTAAATTAGCCCGATACATTTCGATACTGCGGCATCCTTGTAAAGCCATACAGCCTAGTAAAATGCGATCGCGCAATACCTGTACTTGTTTGATTTTATCTCCGCGAATTTTTAAGGTAGGAGCGACGCTATCGAATACCTGTTGTAACTCCTCTAGGGACAAATAATTAATCGTGCTACCAACCTCGCGCCTTTCTCTTGGTGCTTTCACCCCAACAATAGGATTCTCCTTAACCAATTTATCCGCCAAACAAGCAGTGTAAAAATGCTTGATAGCCAGTAAAGACAAACGAATTGTCGTCGATGTTTTCTCGCTATCGACTAAATGTTTGCGGTATTCTTTGATGTTTTCCTGTGTAATCAGGGCAGGATATAGCTCTCGCTCCTTACACCAACTAAGAAATTGATGAACTCGACTGCGATAGGTTTTAATCGTATCTACACTAGCATTACCATCAGCAATAGTTAGACTAAGATATTTTTCAAACTCCTCTCGCATTACCCTGACCGTAGGCAAAGTTGAGACAGTACCCACAGAACTAGCTCTCTTATCAAATCTGAGATCGTCTTTTAAGCGTCGAATTGCCATAGCTTCATGTGAGATATCTAAGAAAATCTTACAGCAAAACAGGTTTTCCAATCATGCAGCTAACAATACGCATCATTATGATGACGAAAGGTAGTCATAATGATGTATAATTAGAGGAATAAATAAATCGATTTAAAATGAACATTGCTTCACTACTTACCGATTCAGATCTGTCCCCTAGCATTCTCGAAGATCGGGGTGAATATATTCAGGCTGTTCGTCAAGGAATCCCTGGAAAAATTGTCGAGCTGGCGGTCAAGGCTTTAGGAGAGCGAGATCTGTTTGTCCGTTTGTTGAGTACTAGTTCGGGCAACTTGAATCGGTTTTATCATTCCCAACTACTGACAAGAGTTCAAAGCGAAGGGGTTTTAGATACTTTAAAAGTATTCAATGAAGCTATCAATGTTTTCGGTGATGAAGACATAGCCAAAGAATGGTTACATACTAGTATTCCCGCTTTAGATGGAGAATTACCTATTAACTTGTGCGATACTTTTGAAGGCAGAAGATTGGTTAGAGAAGCTCTAGCCGCGATCGAGTATGGCGAGTTTACCTAATGGAACTGTATAGGATTACCCGCATCAAATACCTAGAAAACTATACAGGTCGAGGTGGTTCGTTCTTAAATGGTGCGCGATGGAACGAACCTGGAATACCAGTGCTGTATTTTGCGACCACTCCCAGTGTAGCTCTCCTGGAAATGGCGAACTACTTGCCGAATCCCAGGCTAATTCCAGCAGATTACAGGTTGGGCATTTATTCTCTTCCAGATAATATATCGAGCAAAACTGTAATGGTTGAAAATCTGCCCTCAGATTGGAGTCGCTATCCCTATCCATTGAGTACTCAAGTTCTTGGCAGCCAATGGCTCAATGAAGGCAGTAGTTTAATTTTGTTTGTACCTAGCGTAGCTGTACCCGCAGGCTTAGAAAATATTGCAGTGGTCAATCCCCGACACCCTGAAATAGATCGGCTAAAATTAGCCTCGGTGGAATCTAGTTTATATAACGATCGCGCCTTCAAAGGACTGGGTGAATAATTCTTTAAAATTTGTTTGGAAAATAAATGGGGGAAAGGGGAAGGGTTGACTCCTCACCGATGAATGAACGGTGAATGTTGGGGTAAAGGGAAAACGCTTTGTGTTGGGGAAGGGTTAAAGTTTAAGCCAAAGAAGCCCGATTAATCAACTGAATTTGATTGAAGAGCATTCGAGACAATTCCATAGCCTGATTATTTAGCTCAGAAAAAGTAGATTGCTCGATATAGCCAACTTCCAGAGCTACTCTTAAAAGACTACGCAATTCTCCCGCCGAACCTTTTGCAATATTGAGAAAGTTCAAATATTCCTTTCGCGAACGCCTTTCAAACCCCTCAGCAACGTTAGTTGGAATAGAAACTGAAGCGCGTCTTAACTGGTCTTTCAAGCCAAAATCTCTGCTTAACTTTCCATCATTTGTGATAACGTAAACCTGTTTGACCAACTGTATACCCTTCTGCCAAACCCTCAAATCCTCAAAACTTTCGACTTTCTTTTTAGAATACATCCTTTTAAACCTTTCTTTTTTCCCCGTTGCGAAGCAACTTTACCCTTTACCCTTTACCCAGAAGCCATTGCGACTTACCTCCTTTACCTTCTCCCAGAAGCCAAGCAAATTTCTCTAACCTTTACCCTGTCGCGAAGCGACTTCCCCTTTACCCCTTCCCCAAAACCCAAACCATAAAAACCCTATAAGAAGTTTACTGCGTAGAAGACCTGTTATCTGCACTAAACGTATTAAAATTAGTGAGTAATTAGAGTGAATAAGGGCATATTGCAGTTTGTATGTTTTATCACCACAAGAACAACAGTTAAGGGATAAATTAGAGCAACAAGTCTTAACTGGTTTCGTGCTGCGAGGTCAGGCACTGCGGACGATTAAGCGATTGAGACTGTATCGCGATTCCTATGATAATTTTGAATCTTATTGTGAAGATGTTTTTGGTTTTTCGATGCTTTATATCGAGCGTTGCATGAGGGCTGCTGAGACTTACTATCAGATAGTAGAATATTTGAAGACCCAAGGTCTAAAAGAGGCATTACCGAATAAACAAAAGCAGTTAAGACCAATTTTTCAAGCTCATTTAAGCCCAATTGAAGCTGGTGAAGTTTGGGTGATGGCAGTAGATATTGCTTTAGGTAAAGTGCCTTCCTATTCAATGGTAAAAACGGCAGTCAAAACTTATCTGAATCAAAAATATCCGCCTGTTAATCCTTTTACCGAGGGTCAAATATGCCGCATATCTTCAGGGATTAAAGGAAAGCTCCATTGTTGGTGTGTAATATCAGAAGTTAGAAAAGATAAATGTGTAGTGGATACCTGGGACAGTCAGTATGTAGTTTCAGTAGAAGACTTACAAGAAATGAAGTTTACTCCAGCAGAATCAGAACAAATGCTGGACTTAGGAGAAAGAATGACGGCTCTTGCTGAAGTAGGAGACTTAGATGAAGCCGCCATGTGGGTATTACGTGGATTAGAAAAACTGAATCGCTCAACTCTTAATTCAATTGAGGAAAGGTTACTTCAGTTGCTTGAAGATGAATATCTAGGTTATTGAATAGACCTAACTCTCATTTCTTTGGGAAAATAGAGAACGGGTATTAGCCCGTTCTTCAAAAACGTTAATTATCTTGGCCTTGACCGTTATTAGGTTTATCGTCAACGGTTGAACTTTTAGGTTGAGTAATACGGGTAGCAACTGCCCTTAACAGTTCACTTATATCAATGTCTGAAGTGGAATGTATCTGAATAACCAATTCCGAGGTAGTTACGTTAGAACCTCCCATTACTACCATTAGTCCCGATTGTCCTAACAACTTTTGCACTAATTCCGCTTTCTCTTTCGCCGACAACTTTTGTACCAACGAATCCATTTCATCTATATTATTCACTTGAAAATATTCCTTTATGTTCGTCGAAGAGTTATCCATTGTCGCAGCATTGATATTACCTGTCATCGGTGGTTACACCTATAAATCCTCACAAACTAATAGCTAGGCATTTGCCAACAAAAAGAAACCTTAGCTTTAGATTACCAAGGTAAACAGATCATTGGCTTTCTTGTACCCGTTAGTTATCTTCTCACTTTTAGGTATCCGAGCGACAATTTTTGTCGAGCGAGCTTAAGAAGCGTTTAAAGCGTTTACTAAAGATCGATTATTTTTTTCGCTTTGTGAAGTTTTCCTTGCTACTGGATTGGGTTTATCTAAAGCTTCGGCGATCGCTACTAATAATTGAGAAATTTCAGCAGGTTTCATTGTTTTGAGCTGACTGAGATTAATCGCTGAAGAACCCAGACGAACCGATCTTGGATCTAAATCGGCCAAAAAGAGAGAAAATACCTGCTTGGCTCTAGGATCGATGTAAGTGGCGGCATCGATCAAATCGTTAACAGCTCTACTTGTCAAGTCACTACCTTTGCCTTCAAGGAATAATCCATTTCTAAATTGAGAAATGCGGGAACTGGATACACCTGAAGCTTCCGCTAGCTCTTTAGCCGACATTCGACAATACTTAATGGTTTCATCCAGGGCTTGGTGCAGTAGCATTAACTTTTATTACAGTTTGTTTAACTAAAGGTAAAAAATAATTTACGAGTAGTAAATTGGAGATGTTCGATAAGCCAGTAAGTAATTATATTTTCTTTATCATAACATCTGCTTTATCGACAAATCCATAATGTCCTGTATAGCTTAACAGTGCAAAATGGATTGTCAACGATACACTGCCGTAAAACGACGGTGCCTGCGTTGACCGCCTTCCGCCGTCAAAAAAATAGCCCCGACTTGCGCCAACAAATCGGGTAAATAGATGAAACCCTTTGACCTTAGAGATTATCACCTAATCAATTAATTCAATTATGTCACAGAAAACTCTGTACGTTAGCACTACATCAAAACTTTGTACTTTTTGGAGAAATTTTTTTCCTTCTCAACATCCAATAATAGCTTGAGTACAAAGATATTTAATTTAGTTTTTCAGCTTGAGAAAGCCAAATACCTCTCAATTGGCGATCGCTTAAAGGAGGTATTGCATGATGAGTCGAAATCTCCAACAAACTAGACTTTGACCAAACAGACTAGCAAAGACAATTGTAGAGCTGTCTTTAGCAAAAACCGCTAACCATTATTAAATTTAGAAAAATATTGAGAGAAGTCTCTTCAGATTAGACTAGACACCGAAGAGAACCTCTACACTCAACTTCATTCCTAGCGTCCGTACCTGGCAGTACAGACAAGAATGAAAAACGTATGTTGCCATACGCAGATTACAAATATCTGGATTGGACACCCTGGATAATTTTGTATCTTTATGTGTAGACGATCCTAGCAGTTATGAAGCAAATCTGACAAGGGGCTGGCTCTCGACAGAGAGATTATGTCAATTGTA
The DNA here is from genome assembly GCF_000756305.1 of Myxosarcina sp. GI1. Lineage (NCBI taxonomy): Bacteria > Bacillati > Cyanobacteriota > Cyanophyceae > Pleurocapsales > Pleurocapsaceae > Myxosarcina > Myxosarcina sp. GI1. The sequence continues at coordinate 16,370 of NZ_JRFE01000059.1, read as the reverse complement.
AAACCTCCTAAAATTAATCGTTCCAGACTTTTACCAGTCTCGCCTGTTGTCACAAAACTATTAAAATTTTTCAGTCATCATTGGGATTTTATTCTCAAAAGAGAAGGTGAAAGCTGGCACACGGAAACTAGATATATACTAAATCCTAGAAATTTTGAGAGCTACTGGCAAGATCCGAAGATTAGCTTGGGCTTGCGTTTTGGCGGACATACCAAATTTGGCTGTCTGGATTTAGACAAAAACAGTCATAATAATCCTCTGGTTAATCCCAAGCGTTACCGTAAACTACTTAAAACATTAAGAACAATCGGCATCAAGCGAACTATCTTAATTCGCTCTAGCAGTAACAGAGGGGTACACGTATTCTTCTTTTTGCCAGAAGAGGTAAACAGCTTTAATCTTGCCTGCGCGTTATTTAAAGTTTCAAGCGAAAACGGTTTTGAAATTAAGGCAGGGCAGCTAGAAATATTTCCCAACACCAAACGATACAAGAAAAAAGGCGAGGGATTTTCGCTGTTTAATGGGTTGCGAGTGCCAATGCAGCCAGGTTCGGGATCGGTCTTATTAGACCCTAAAACCTTTGAACCAGTCCCAGGAGGGGCAGAAAAATTTGTCGAGTTAATGAATAGCTCAGTAGATCGCCAAGACTTCAAACTACTTCTAGAATGCTGCAATACGGCTCGCGAATGGTACTGTAATTTTGCGCTAGAGAGAAAAAGTCGCACTCAATGGCAACGAGATATCGAGTACAGCCTGAAGTTCGGATTTACTGGTTCTGGACAGACTAACGACATCCTGAAAAACTTGGCTAACTTAGGTAGAGTATTCTACGGCGCGGATACCGTGACAGATTTAGCTAAATTTATCCACGAACGGGTTATCGAGCTACCAGGATACTCAGACTACTGCGGTCATCAAGATGAGATTGAAAAACGGGCTTTTGAATGGGCGACTTCGGCTATAAATTACTGGAGTATCTGGGCGAGTAACCCCCAAAGAACGCAAAACTTTACCGAACTATGGACAGAACAAGAGCAGCTATCGGGTGTAGAACCTGTAGTAACTAATTTCCATAAGCATAGGGGTAGATGGGGACTGGTCAATCAAAAGCGTAGCGATGACACCATGTCTAGGTTAAAAACTATTTTGACCGAACATCCCTTAAATACTATGCCCAAAGCGGTACTTCAACGCCTATATTTTATCAACGAAAAGTGTCTGGCGTTCTTTGGCACTAAGTTCAGTCGTAATACCCTTAGTAAGCCACAGTATCGCGCTCTGTGGCATCCCAAATATACTCAGGATACAGAAATTAAAAAACAACCAGGTTTTAGTTTCAAATTAGCTATGGGATGCGTAAGAGCGATCGCCGAAAAAATAGTTGTCACAATTGAGTTACTGTTAAACTCCAAGCAACATATTACAGAAAAGCAACAGTCGTCAGAAGTCGCTAGAAAAGACATTCAAAAAGCGATCGCACACCCTGTTTGTAGCATAGAAAAATATGAGTCTGACAAAATAGCTGAAACTCAAGCTGCACAAAAGCCTATGCAAAGCGATCGCACATTTATGAAGTGTTTTGTAGGGCTTCGTCCATATTTAGTGTATAGAGTATTTGTACTTAAGCTTGAGTTGATAAAGCAAAAGATTAAACAAAAGCTAGAAAACTTGTTTATTCCTGAAGTTAAAACTTCAGAAACCAAATTTAAGGAAATTAGTAATGCAAGAAGAAAGAATAGTTATTATTTTCACGGAATAGAGGTTAGTTCTCGTTCGGGACTTACTGCTCGTGCTGATGAGTTGATTAACCTCAAACCTGGAACGAAAGTAAAAATCTTAACTGATTATCATTCTTCTTCTTTGGGAGATGATAATCGACAAATTATGGTTTATGTAAGACCGATAGAGAATAAAACAAAAGAAAAATATTTAGTTCCACTTAACACTTTGATTCAAATAAGCACAAATTCTGATTCATATGTTAAAGCTGTACTGCCACGAATTAGAGAGTTAGTTTCTGCTTTGGGTTTAACTAAAGAAGATTACTTGCAACATATCAAACAGACTTACGGTGTAGAAACTACAGACAGGTTGCGATCTACAGAAATATTTGAAGTAGTAAACCATTTTCAAAATTCGTTTTATAGCGTGTTCGACGGTTTGTCAAAAGTGCGATAGCGGATCTTTCTCAAGATAAACCTCTTTACCTACTGCTTACGCAGAATACCCAATAAAAAGTAAATTTGGGGTTTTTATGCAACCAAGCATTCATCAAAAACGAGTAATTGATTGGTTACAGGCTGATTCTGATTTTTCTGATGCTGTAGTCAATTCTGTGGCTGGTTCGGGTAAAAGTACCTTACTAAAGTTGGCTGCTGATGCTATTTCATCAGATAACGTAAATGTTCGAGACTGTTTGGTTTTGGTTTTTAACAAAAAGAATAAAACTGCTTTAGTCAAAAAACTCGACACTCGTTGGCAATATTCGATCTCTACAGTTCATAGCGCGGGGTATCGGGTGCTAAAAAAATATCTTGGGGTTAGGCGGTTAGAGGTAGAAGAATTCAAATATCGCCATTTAGCCAAAAGCTTAGATTGGTTTAACGGTAGCAATCCCAAACAGGTTAAGGTAGTCAGTCTGAGTAATTTTCTCAAACTATTTGAATTTGTTCGGCTAACTTTATCTCCTTTAACTCCTAAAGCTTTGTCTGAGTTAATCGAACATTATGCCCTTGATATAAACAAACAACATTTAGCCCAAATTAGTCAGAGAATTGACTATCTATTTAAAGTGGGCATGGATTCTGCTGCCAGTGAAGCTGCGATCGACCATACTGATATGCTTTGGCTGCCTGTCGTTTGGCAGGTAAACCAAAGCCCAGGATTTAAGTATGCTCAAAGAGTAATGGTTGATGAAGCTCAGGATATGAGCCGTTTACAGCTCGAATTTGTTTTGTCTTTAGCTCACCAAAGAGCCAAAATGTTATTTGTTGGCGATCCCGCTCAATCTATCAATGGATTTTGCGGCGCCGATACCGATAGCTTTAGTAACATTCAAACCAGACTCCAGGCTCTAGAATTTACTCTGCCAGTCTGCTATCGATGTCCAAAAACTCATATCGAATTAATTAACAAGCTCTGTCCTGAAATTCCCATCGAACCCAGAGAAAATGCTCCGACCGGCAGTATTAAAGCGATTGCCGAATGGGATTTATGGGATGAGACTAAAAATAGTCGAATTACGCCAGGGGATTTAGTGATTGCTAGATGTAGTAGCAGCCTGATTGACCTTCATCTAAAGATGATAGTTCGAGGTATTCCCTGTAATTTAGTCGGCAGTTCTCTGCAACAAGATCTGTTGAATCTTTTAGAGGACATTGCCGAACAGACAGGGTTTGAATATCAGAAGTTTGCTGAGTTTTCTCAGAGCTATTTGAAGTTCAAACAGTCAATTTACCAAGAGAATGATAACGGGGTAATTCTACTGCTACAGCTAAAAGACCAAATCAACGCAATTGAGGCGATTTATAACCATTTTCAGAGTAGGTCCTTGTCAGAATTAGCCTCAAGCATTAAGCAGTTATTTGGCTCAGAAGACAATGAGGCTGTTTTGTTATCTACCGTTCATCGAGCTAAAGGCATGGAAAGCGAAAGAGTATATATAGCCGAACCTTTGACCCTGCCATTGATTTGGGAAAACCAGAAACAATGGCAGGAACAACAGGAGCAGAATTTACTTTACGTTGCCCTTTCACGCAGTACCAAGGACCTGTTTTTGATCGGCGATGCTTGCTGGTTTGATGGCAATCGATCTTCGCAGGGTAATTTAAAAGCGACCGATCGAACTACCACCAATCTTGAGAACGATTCAGTTGAAGAAAAAATTCTTGCTGCTTCAAATGAAGAATTAGAGCATTATGCCAAGTTGATTCGACTAGAGCAGGGTAAAAGGGTCGAGCTTAACTTGAAAAGTCTACTGTAAATGCAGATCGATTCTGCAAATACTGTCCCTGACGGGAGTGCTAGGGGCAGTATTTTTAGGTTTTAATGTAGATGATTGAGATTGAAAAGCAACCAGAAAGAGTTAGAGTTGTCGATATAAACGAACTCTATCCAGATGTTGAAAGAATGCCGGTAAGTTCTAAATTAAGAACTTATTTAAGGCAAGTAAGTTTGAAGATTGCCCCAGAAAAGATATTGGAAAATAATTCTTATTTAGCTCGATTGGTTACAGAAAGCTCTTTGTTTTTACCAGAAATGTTTCTCGATCGCTGGGTTAAGCATTGGGAATATCAAGTCGCAATCGCCTTAGAGAGTATTTGGATTAGTTCGACCATAGATTTTGCTGTTAATAGGGAAAATGAAATTATAGTTATTGATTGGTCGGGGATTAAAAGCGATCGCATCGCCGTAGCTCAAGCCTATCTTTTATCTCAAAGGTTAGGTCTTAAACCCAGAAATATTGCCGTGGTTAGTTTAATTGCTAATCCATTGAATGAAGATAGGCGAATTAACTTTATTAGAAGGCTGTTTGAGGATAACGATTTTTATATCTGCCAGCAAGAGTTAAATCAACGACTTATCATACTTACTCGTGGTGAAGATTTAAACCCAGTTCCAGAACCCGAACCAAAATTCGATCCCTTACTAGATATAGAAAGTATTCCAGAAATAGCAATTGATTAGACAATGTTTCATCACCCTTACGGGTTTTAAGGCGCGAATATAATTACCGTCAACAATGCAACCTATTGATCGCCCACAATATCCCAATAATAGCCAGTTTACACCTGCAACTACTGCAGGTCAGCTAATTCCTCAACAAAATCAAAACGTACCCCTTCTAGCTCACTTAGGCGCAACTACAGTCGATACGGAAACCTATTTTCACCAGTATCGAAACTTACTAGCGGGATTTAAAGCAAATATAGACTGTAGGCTAATTCCCAGTCGGAAAGGAGATACCTTTACTCTGACTAAAGCTGGGGCGGAGAAAATATGTCGTTTCTTTGGTTTGAACTATAGTATGATTCCTTTGGCTCAAACTAAATTAGATTTCGATCGGAATGTCTTTTACTATGCATATGAATGTCAGCTAAGTTACTCGAACGTAGTTGTAGGTAATGGATTTGGTAACTGTAATAATCGAGAATCTAAATACGTCAAAGCCTATTCTCCCGACATTTTAAATACCATCGATAAAATGGCTCAAAAAAGAGCTTTAGTTAGTGCGGTGCTATTTACTACTGGAGGCTCTAGGTTCTTCGGACAGAAGGTAGCCGATCTAAATAATTAGTTTCCTAGCCAGTGTCGTTGTCGTTTGGAATAGTTCCCTTGTTAAACCAAAGTACTCTACAGCTAACACACTGCAAAATAACAATACTCTACTAAAGATTGTGTGTTATTTTTGTAATAGAAAACCTGGATGATTGAAGGAATATTTATGGATGAATGGTCCAAGGAAGATATGGAGTTTTACTATCTGAGCCTGGGGGGAGATTGCAATGATGAAGCAGTTCTCTGGGGCGATAGACTGGGATTGATAGATGCTATATCAAAAATTGAGTCTCGCCCCCATCCTTGTAAACCCCGTACCAATCTCAATCGAACTAAATCAAAATACCAACAAAATTGTGAAGCTGTAAAAGTTGGCTCCGATACTGAAGCGAGAATTCCAAACAGGGCTTATTCTAAAAATATGGAAATGAGACGGATACAGGTACGCGAAGATTTGGCACGAATCAAACAAGCTTTTTCCAGAATAAAGTTTTAAACACAACTTATTCTCTATCCTTTATAAAGCTTCTTATTGGTTCTAAATAACTATCTCTAATCTTACGTTCCGACATAATTTTAGCTTCTTTTAATGTCCAAGTTTTAACCCTCCAGTCTTGAGGTTTTAAAGGCTGAATTTCAGTTGCTTGAGGAACGCTAATTTTCATGTCTCGATCTAAAAACTGGTTTAGTACTCTGACGATGTGCAGACAGCAATAGTCGGGGTACTTAGCAATTTGATATTCAGCAAAGCGAATCACAATATAGCCAAGTGTCAAAAAGAATTTATCTCTAATAATATATTTGCGATCTTCAACTAAATGAATGGGCATAGATTCTTTAATGGTGTAAGGTTCGTCTATTTCTAAGTCAATACCGAGCTTGAGATCGTCATTTATTAGAATAAAATCTGCGGTGGGGGTATAACGCTCACCTTGAAATTGGCAGTGTTCGATTATACGCCAGGGGTAGCAAAACCATTTGTGTAAATAACTTAGGAAATAAGATTCAGACAGACCTTTGTTTGCCGAATCGTCAATTTTAAAGTTATAAATATTTTCTCTTGCTGCTAAAGAATCTAACAGTAAGTTAGATGGCTTTGGTGTAGAATTGCTTTCCAACTTATCTTTGATTCCATATTGTCTAGACGCTAGTTTATTTTCAATAGTAATTAATTCATTTCTCAGATTGCTCTTATATCTTTGTAAGCTGCAATAGCAAAAGAAAGAGATAGCGGTTAACAGCACTAAAACTAATGCTGCTATCAAATAAGATAGCAAAATATTAACTGTTGCTAATAGTAATAAAAATACAGTCGAGCATCCACAGTAAAACTGTTTTAAACCGATATCGTTATAGTAATGAATTTGTTTGATTATTAAAGGTATTGGTTCGAGATGAAAGATAGGATCTTTTTGTTCTCGAACTCGATTAACTAAGAATAGTATCTCAGACAAACTATCTGCATAAAAGGTCATGGGGTAATATTCTCGGCACTGTTCGACTATTGATTTGTCCATAGCAAGAAGGCTTACGCCTTGAAAGTTGCGATTACCAGTAAATGGATAAAATTTAGTTATGTTAATTCGTTAAGGTTATGAGTGAACCAACATCTACTCTAACTGACCTAATAAAAGAGTGTAAGCATCCGCTAAAAGTAAGCTTTATTTTCGATCTCCAGGAGCAAATATTTACTCTAGCTGTTGGCTACGAGGGTGTTTTTCCGACAATAGCTAGATATGACAAGATGCCTGAAGATTTGAACCTTGCTGTTGTGGGCTTGCTGTCTGAATTCGATCTTAAAGACAAAAATAGTCAAGTCACCAAACAAAAGCTCAAAGATAACGGTAAACGTAAAGTAAAGCCGATTGAAAATAAAACTACTAAAACTACTAAGAAAACTAAAAAAATAAAATTTGCCAAAAGTTTAATTTAACTATGACTTCAAATAATGAGAAAAACGCTATAAAAATTGAATACGAAGGACAAACTTATTCCGTCGATGCAGACAAAATTGATGGATTAGATGACGAACAAATCATTAGTTTGTTATCGGTAGGTTTTCCTGGGATGGCTGGAGGAAAAATAGAAAGAAAAGAAGATGGTTCGATTAAAATTATTAAACGAGTAGGCACTAAAGGCAGTAATGTTTTGGTTAAATTGCTTGAAGCCTGTCCTGAAGATAATTTATCTTTAAGAATTGAAAATTTTAACCAACAGCCTATCGAAGAACTAACCATTGCACAATGGGAAGAAGTATATGAAGGATGGGATCTTGAAGCGATCGAACAAATGCTATCACAAAGAGAAAGGCAAATTCGCTCTTTAATCGTTCGCCTATACTATTGCCCGACAAAAGTTCGACCCTTAATATGAGGTCTTTGCTCGAAAGAACTAGGCAATTGTCTCGCAGGTATAACGGACTTCAAGCAACCAAAAATTTGTTTCCAGAAGAGTATTGCCAATTAAATGCCAACCTAATTTTAAATGATGATGCCCTCGAACAAATTGATGTTCGGCTGATAGACCTGCTCAACGAACACTGCTTTCCCTGCTACGACTGCGAGCGTGACTACTATAAAAATACCAGGGAAAGACCCTACACGGGATTGGAAAAAATTTCAATTTGTCCATCGGGTTTTGATAGCTATGACTACTACTATTACGGCGAGGGTGCTGGATGGTATTTCGTTCGTATGACCAGCGATGAGTGTTTTGACTACTATGGCTACGATTACAATGCACTGAGTTCAATCGAGCGAGTAATAAGCCCGTTGCCAGATAGCCATCCTCTAAGCATTTTGCCCGATGTGGTTCGTTATGTTTGGGCCATGACTGGCAATATGTGGCTGGATAGTCATACAGAAGGGGACAACGAATATACCCTGAGCGAAACTGAAGTCATAATGCTAGAAGAAGAATATAGGCAAGCCTCAGCCCTTTTAGTCAGACTGCGCTTTTTCGATCGCTGGTTTTGTGCCAATCCTACTATTGCCCAACCTGCGATCGCACAAATCTTTCGCCAAATAAACTAAATATTATGATTTACCAGCTAATCGAACAGTCTCAGGCGTTTCTGATTATGCAGCAGGATTCGGTTTTGTTTGTAGCGCGAGAAAACGGTGAGACTCTAATTAAACAGATCGATCTGCCTTCTTTAATTGGGGCTATTTCGCAGTCAGATTTTCAGTCTGATTGGTACGTTCACCCCCAGGTAAGGCTGCATCACATCTCTAGAAAAGAGGGAAGAACTACGACCATTAGTTCGGTTATGCCTAACACTTATCTGTTAGATTTTGAGTCTTTTACTTTGAAAGTCCCCTTGCCTGGGGCGGTAATCGTACACTGCCAAAGCCAACTTTGGGTTTACGCTTATAAAGGAGAGCTTAATCTTAGTTCGACTTTATACCACTACCCTTTGCCCAATATTGACGATCGTGGCAAGGTCTGTTGGGGTAGCGTTGCTTTACCCAGTCACAGTCCTAGTCTGATGTGGAACGCTTTTGTTATATCAAAATTTGACCAAGATTATGATAACCATAAATCTCAAGCCCATCCCTACAATGTCGTCTCTCAGCTAAAAGATGTGGCTCAAAGCTCAAACAAAATCTATCCAGAAGGAGATTTAGTCACGACTAACCTAACTTTAGCTTCTCTGGCTCAAATCACCGCAAAATATTAAATAGAATTCTCAAGCCGTGTTAATAAATCATTCCATAGTCAAGCCAGATTCAGCTACAGATCTTCCCCCTGGTTATCTTTGGGCTGGTAATGGTATTTTTCGTTCGGTAACAAGAACCGAATTTAACGCAACTATAGCTCATAGTCTGGTTACTACTCCTGGTCTAGCTGAATTATCTCCAAGCTTTGAACTAATAGTGCCACAAGTTCCACAGTACAAGGTTGAAGCTATTATCAATCGCATTAACCAATACCCAGATCTAGAACAGCTATTCTATCTTTATTGGCGCGGTACTGCTTGGGAGGTAATATGTCCCGAACAAGAATGTACTCCAACTTCCTGCATATGCTTAGAACAGCATCCCGAACCTGCTGCCATTGAAATTCACAGTCATGGAGCTATGAGGGCGTTCTTTTCTTCTACCGACGACCGAGAAGAGAATGGTTGCAGAATTAGTACGGTAATTGGCAGAAGTAACGAGCGGTTAGAAATTGTCAGCAGAGTCTGCGCCCATGGACTATTTCTCGACGTATCTTCCGACCAAATTTATCAAAATATTAATAGTTTTTGTTCCCATGTCATCCCCTTCTAAACATCTACAGTTAGAATTCTCGGATTTGTCGATTATTGATGCCAAACCGATCTATTTCAATTATCTTTTTGTTCGCATATATGTAGTTGGCTGTGGTGGAACTGGCAGCTTTCTCGTACCTCACCTTTGCCGTCTGGCGAATTGGTTCGACGCTGCGGACAAACAAGTTTCGATTACTTTAATTGACTTCGATCGCATTGAAGAGAAAAATCTTTACCGCCAGAACTTTTGTCAGGCTGAATTAGGCTACAACAAAGCCCAGGCTTTGGCTGTACGTTACAAAGCCATGTTTCCCAAACTAAAGATTGGCGCGATCGCTTCAGGGGCATCGGCAGTTAGTCTCGATCGCAGTGCGCCGACGGTGATTATTGGCTGTGTAGATAATGCTGCTGCCAGAAAAAGTATTGAAGAGTTGATGGTCGAATATTCTGGTTTAATGGCTCACGGATTTAGTCATATACCTTGCTGGTGGATTGACTGTGGCAATGATTATACCTACGGTCAAGTGACTATTGGTAACTGGTATTCTCTAGAGTTAGATGACTACATTCTAGAACCTGCTACCTGTACCACTCTACCTTTACCTACCATTCAATATCCCGAACTGCTGTTGCAAACCGATGAAAACGAGACTCTATCTTGCGCGGAACGAGCATTACTAAACGGGCAAAGCCTCAATATTAATTCGCAAATGGCGATCGCTGCGGGGGAAATGGTTCATCAGCTACTCAATTCTCAGCTAAAGCGGATGCAGGTAGAGGTCGATCTCTTTCGCGGTTCGATGAAGTCTACCTGGATTGCTCAGGAGAACATCGATCGCATAGTTGAGAGGGCAAGGGCTTTTATGGGTACAGAATAGTAAAGGCTTTAATTTATCATAGAAATAAACAGAATGATGCCATGACCGAACTATTAGAAAAAGCGATTGCCGAACTGAAAAAGCTTCCAGATGGAAAACAGAATGAGGTGGCGATGATGATTTTTAAGCAAATACAACCTCGCACTCAAGATAAACTATCTTCTCTGTGGCAAAAAGTAGATGAATTGGGTACAGACGAAGAGCAACCTACTATGGAAGAAATTACCACGATAGTAAAAGAGGTAAGACACAGATAAAATTAGGGATGAGAGTCTTACTAGATACAAATATTTGGATTTCTGGTTTACTTTGGGGTGGCAATCCTCGCCGAATTATTCAACTGGCGGTATCAGAACAAATTGTTCTTTATAGTTCAAAATTATTAATTGAGGAGTTACAAACAACCTTAGCCTATCCCAAACTTCAACGTCGTCTAGAAAAATTGACAATTACAGCCGAAGAATTACTAGTTGAGGTAGCTCGCATAACTCAGCTATGCCAACCTGTTACAATATCCGATCTTTCCCAGTTACGCGATCCAAAGGACAAAATCGTTTTGGAAACGGCGGTAAGTGTCCCTGTAGAGGCGATCGTCTCTGGTGACGAGGATTTACTGATTTTGAGAGAATTTCAACAAATTCCTATTCTGACAACGAAACAGTTTTTGGAGAATTATCAATTTGTAGACATATGAATTCTTCATCGATGATTTAGTGTTGTTTAGAACCCTAATCATTTTTGGATTTGACAGAGATAGGATTCTTTTTAAGTCTAGTAGTAAGTTCCGTTTCTAAATACATTTCGCCCAACGATTCAACCACGCTGGGATTAATTCCAGTATGGGTAATAGCATCTTTGACGCTGTTGCCGTTACGCAGCATGAAGACAAAGTTACGGACTTTATTGACTGTGGGGTCATCTGCCTTAATAAACTGTTTGACAATCGCAATTCTCAGTCCCCGTTCAATATCATCGGCGTTAATAGTTTGACCAGCAGAAACTCTAATTTTGTTGGAGTCATTTGGGGATTTTTTGGTAGAAGGAATAATTTTAATTCCCGTACTGGTCATTACTCCAGAACTAAAGTTGATGATAAAGTTATACTGTTTGGATTGCCCCGAATTATTTATGGTTTTGACGATGAGATTAGGGTGAGATGTTTGATACGTACCTTTAAAGTTTATTTTCTCGATGGGTAGAAGATAGACACTTTGCGCTTCACCAGAGTTGACTGGTAAATCTGTATTGTAGACAAATTGGGAGCGATCGCTCGGAGCAATAAAGGTGATGTATTCACCAGCTTCGGCAAAGTCGAGGCTAATGATTTTACCAAAGTAGAGGGTAACGGGGATTGCTCCTTTGACAGCATCGACGGTAGAGACTAAATCGTATTTGACGGGTACTTCGGTAGCAAGAACTGAAGTGGGAGCATAAACCGATGTTGTAATTATTCCCGCTATAACTAAATTTTTAAATAATTTGTGCATGGCTAATGGTTAATTTTAAGAGGTTTGATATTAGTTAGGTATACGGTTGTGTTTTGAGCCAAAGTAAAAATCGTACCGCCGTCGCCAATTTGGTTGCGATTGCTTCTTTGCTCCAGTTCGCTGCTCAACGATGAGCCAAAACCATCTAAAGCCGAACCTGCTAGATCTCGTCCGATACTGTTACGACTTTGACTGGTGACAATGGCAGTGCCGTTAGATACGGTGCTGTTGGTTTCGGGGATTAGTATTTGTTGACCGAAGCTGCTGAGGGTATTTACTCCTCCTACCAAAAGTCGATTACCAAAGTCGCTACGCTTGCTAGCCTTGGCAACTAGGGCGGATTTCTTTTGGTTCCGCAGAATTAGCTCTCCTGGCTTGAAGGTAGTATTATCTATGTGGCTGACATAGGCTGTAACCAAGCCATTAGTATCGTTGATGGATTGGACTTCAACTATGGCAACAGAACCGCGATCGAAGATAGTTTTATCCTCAATATCGTAAATGGGCTCTTCCAGAACTACTGTAATTTGGTTCGACTGTTGCTGTTCGGGTGTTAGAGAACTATCCCAAACTAAAGGAAGTTCGATTTTTCCTTTTACTATGCCTCGATCGATAGTAACTGCTGGGGTTAAGCGATCGCCTTTGCTATTAATGCGCCGACGATTGAGGATGCCTAATTCTCCTTGTGATACGGAATTATTAACTAATAAAGCGGGAGTAGGAGTTAAATTGGTTGCGGAAGTATTGGAACGTTTAACCGATGGTTGGGGAATAGGACGAGATGAGACTCCTGTACCAAAGTTGGCTAAAGCAAGCCATTGTTCTTGTGGAGGTATTTCTGGTTTGGTTGCTGCTGGAACTGGTTGCCCTAAAGGATACCGCTCCGCATAGGGAATTGGTCGGATGACTGGTTTGGGTGCTGGGCGATAAGTAGAGCGCGGTACGGGACGAGGTGCTGCTGGACGAGGTACAGGTTGAGCGACGGGTTGAGTTGGGGGTAATGACTCTGGTTTCGTGGCAGGGGGTAAATCGTTAGTTGCCTGTTCTATTTGGGGTTCGGGTTTCTTTTCTAAGGAATGAAACTGATCTCTAAAAGCTAACTGTGCTTTATAGTCGGGTTCGGCTTCAACCGTTTCTTCAGTTTCAACTTCTTCTACCACTTCAATTGGCGTATCGGGAGAGAGAAATGCAAAAATACCCCAAAGAAAGAGACAAATAATTCCCATCACTCCACCAATTACCCCCAGGCGTAGAAAGGGATTATCTTCTCTTTGAGCCATAATATCTTTGATGGTAGGACTTTCAATCTGCTCTGTCCCAGTATCAATTACATTGGGTTCGGTTGGGGTGTAGCCTGTTATGCGCGAGCGACTTACCGCATCAATGCCACTAGGGGGCAAGTCTTCAATTCCATTAGCAAAATAATTGTTATCGTAGGTCATAGTTCTCGATCTCTATAATTTGTAGTCCGTACTGGTTTATTTCGTTGACGATGCTTTGCAGTTGGGTAATCTCTTCGGGGTTAGTAAAAGTGGGTTTGCCTGCGATGGGTATACTTTTGAGGCGCAGTTTTTTGTTAAAAGGGATTTGAAATACTTCTTTGCCATTACTCGTATCGAGTCCCGTCCAGGTAGAAACTACATTAACTTCCCAAAGTCCCTCGCCAATCTTGGTGGGTTTTTCAGAAATGTAATCGATGCTAATGGCAGATTGAATTGAAGACTTTCGGTCGGTAGCCTTATCGATTAGTTCGGCAAACTGCTTACTGTATGAGTTCCGAAAATCTTTTTTCGTAGTGACGGCAAAGGTAGAAGCATAGACATTACCAGGAACTTTCGACTTGGTTTTTTCTATTTCTACAGTTAGGTCGTCCGTCGTCCAGTTAAAGGATAAGTAGAGCCACTTTTCGACAAAGTTATTTATAACTAAATCGGAACGTTCGTTGACTTGAGAAGTTTGGGCTGTTAATACTTGCCCATCGGCCAACTGAATTCCCATAATTTGTTTTTGATTAACCTGAGCAATCTTATTGCTGTTGGAACAAGAAATCATTCCATTTATCATCACTATTGAAAGTGTTATCAACTGATATAAAACAATTTTTTGATTACTATTTTGAGTGAGTTTGGTTTGGGTTTTGGTGATATTCATGGTGTTAATTAATTTGTTTTTTGAAGCTCTAAGCTCTAAGCTCTAAGCTTTAAGCTTTTTGATTGATGTTATGCCCTTGTGGTACTACCTGCGTAGTAGCTTGAGGACATTAAATCTGAGAATTAACCTCGATCTAGCAGGTTAAATGCGGGTCTTGTGTCGAGCTTACGGCTGCGCCAAGCAAAGCTTGGCAAGTCGTCGCTAGACGACGATCTGCGCGAACGCGCTGCGCTTATGGCTAATAGCTAGGGGCTTCGCCCCTTAACTGCGACGGGTAGTTCTGCGAGCCAAGCCTTTTTTGCCGAGATTAAATAGAGATTTACCCGCCATCAAACCAACTTTGCTCGCACCTCCTGTAGCTAAGGCTGCTCCACCTTGAACGGCGTTAGACATGGCAGAAGTGACTTTCGAGGAAACAAATTTTGCTAGATCTGCTCCGCCACCTTTAGCCATATAAAATGCTAGGGCTGGTCCCATCACCGAACTAAAGATTAAAAATCCAACTCCTGTAGCATACTGAGCTTCAGACCTGACGATCGCCTCGGCAGCCAAACCAATCACGGCGATGTAGAGAAATTTGATTAGCACGAGCTGGACGTAGCCTTTAATCCAGGTTTCAACGTATTTTGAACCTACAGGAGTGAAGACGACGGCGATGACTAAAGGCAGCAACAAAGCGTGGAGAATTCCCGCAACTTCTAGGGCAAAGTTGAAGGCTAGTTGAATGCCTCCAAACACGACTTTAATTACCGCCATCATCACGGGATTGCCCGTAAACACGGTATTGGTTAATTGAGCTGCAACTTTTAGCCCGTCTCCGTTGACGACATTAGTGCCTAACTCCTGAAGATAGGACAGGATACTTTTGGCGTATTTGGCTGCGGGACTATTGGCGATAGGGTCGTTTGCCTCTGCTGCATCGGCAATCTTCTGGATTTCAGGCACTTGTTTTTCCATACACTGAAGTGCTTCATCTCCCGTCAGTTCGTTACACTCTGCAAGTAGGCGATCGACTTCATCGCGAGCGTTGTTGCTCAAACTGATATTTTTTAGAGAGTCGGCGATGGTAAGGTCGAGAATTTGAGTGTTTGCCAGAGTACGAGTCAGGTTTTGGTCGAAGCCGTGGGTGATTTGCAGTATGTTGCTGGTCAATAGACCATTGCCACCCAGGAGAATACTAAGAATGATGACCATGACTATGCCGTCGATGGTATACTGGTGGCGTTTGTTTTCTTCGACTTTAAACCCGTCCCAGGCGTACAAAATCATTCCTAGCAGGGCAAAATCTAAACCTCCAGCAATCACCGCTTTCCAAAAAGACGAGTCGGTATTAAAAATAACCCCATCCCAGACTGTTTGAAATGATTCTGCTAGCTGATTGGAGATAAAGCTGTGGTTTTGCAGAATATCTAAGGCATCACCCACTGCGTAGTCGGGTATTTCTGCCAGAATTGAAATGGGCGCGATCGCGAGATACATTTCCATGACTAGGGTTCTTCGTATAAAAATATTGGTGTACCGACAATGCCCCAGGCATTTCTACCCAAGTCGGAAGCAGCCGAAGACTCTCGGCGACGGCGTGTAGACTCCATTGATAGATGACGAGCCTGTTGCAGTGCTAAATTAATTTGATTGGCTCGGTCTTTTTGTGCCTGAATATTTTGGCTAGATATCGTTCCCAGTAATTGAGTATTGATGCCCGACTGTTCGGATAGATTCTGGAGGATTTGTTGAGAGACATCAGTACTGGCGGAATCTTGTGAGAGATCGCCACTCTTTTTTAGAGCATTTTCTAGTTCTACTAAGGATGCAGCAGTAGCTTCTTGAGCCTCTTGGGAGGTGGTGCTGGTAGAAACTGAATCTTGAATCAGCAGCCGTTGAACTTGTTCTGCTTCATCTCGATTGATGCTAAAGCTATCAGTTTCTCGGTTCTCTAACTGCCGTCCGAGTTCTTTGCCTCTGGTGTCGTTATCTTCAATGGCATCTTTGACAATGTTCCAGTCGGGAGTTTTGACCTCAAGAATTTTATCGTTAGTGTTTTCAATTCCCTCTAAAAGGTCGAGAACGCCTTGGAATATATCTCCCAAACCCAATGCGTCGGCTATAGTTTCGGCGATGCTGCGATCGATTATGGGCAGGTCGTCGATCGCAACATCTTTACCTTCAGGTTGGGTACTGGCTGTGGCAGTTAATTGAATTGAGGTGATGAAACAGCAGGTCAATAAAATTGTCAGAATAGTTAATTTATAGTTTTTCATAGTGAAATTCGGTTTAGTTTTTGTTACCAAAGCTATGGGTTTTGAGCACAGAGCCAAAGGCTCAGGC
>NZ_JRFE01000058.1 GCF_000756305.1 Myxosarcina sp. GI1 | reverse complement strand
TGGGCATACTGTTCTAACGCTTCCCAGCGACTCGTCCGATTGGCGATCGCCCGATTCATAATTTGAGTGCGAACTCTGACTTCGTTACTACCGTTGGCCACTATCGCCAGGTTGGAGGGAGAGGGATAAAACCGCGTCTGCCAAAATTGGTTTTGAATTTCTAAAAGCCAGTGGGAGCAGCCTTTTTCCTTATCGGTTTTGAAGGCTTTTGTCGAGTTTTCGTAAACCAAGTCGGGATATTTTAAGGCTTCAACCAGGCTAGTTGCCCCATCGGTAGTGATTCTGCCAATCAGCTTGAAGGAAATATTTTTGAGAATATCAGCTGCTGCGGTGCACTTTTGAATTTCTTCAACGTTCTGACTGATAGTAAGTAGAGAAATGCCAGATTTACGAGCCATGGCGTGCATCGCTCCCCAGGTTTGGGCAAAGCCACCTTTTTTCAGCAAATCGGCAATTTCATCCCCGACAATTAAAGATTTGGGATACTGTAGTGCCAGACGGACGCAGGTGCTTTGAATAGTCTGGGCAATTAATACCTGGTCTCTTTCCGAGTCTAGATTGACAATGGTAAAAAACTTAATGCGACTTTGGGGGTCAAAGGTGCTGGGACGACCTACCGTATCTCCCAAACTAGAGCTAAGAAGGGTAGTAATTTGAGTCTGAATTTGATTGATGGCTTGTTTATCGAGTTCCTCAAAGTTACGCAGATTGAGCTTTTCTTTGGTACAGAATTTTAGCCAATCGATTAGTGTGGGAATTTTTTCCCATTCAGCCGAACCAAAACCCGCGTTAAAAGCTTGATTGATGCGCCTTCTAATTTTGTTGTCGTTGATAAATTTTTCCGTAGTAGCGACCACCAGATTTTCGACTCGTTGAGTTAGTTTGGGGTCGTCGATACCAAACATGATGTAGTTGGTCAGAGTATTTTTAACCGTTCCTTTCCACTGGTTAAATCTGGTTTTGTAGTCATCATCTTTGTATAGTCTCAGGTCTGGAGGCTCGACGATATTGCTAGAGTTGCGGCTAATATCGATATGCGCCCCCTTAAGCATTTTGATTGCCCAGCGGAAGCTGCTATTACCCCCAACAGCTGAGTCCATACCGATGACGGGAATGTTATTAACCAGAAAATCAAGGATTACTCGCCAAGCCAGAACCGATTTACCCGAACCAGACTCGCCTATAATCAGTCCCCGCAGGGTATCTTTACGGTGTAGGTCGAGATAGATGGGTTTGCCCCCTTTGGCAATTAGTTCGATACCGTCATCGTGTACGTCTTCGGGTGCGACATTTGGTAAATAGCGGTAGTAGGAAATGTTATCAACTTTAATCCGACGGTCTTCGACAATACTGGTTTTTTGTAGGATTCTGCCAATAGTTATAGGTAAGGTTTCCAGCCACAATGCCCACACGGCACTATCCTGTCGCTTGAGGTTACTGTTAAATTTACGACTGAGTTCGGCACAAGCTTCATCGAGAGTTTTACGGTCTTGCCGATAGACTTTAGCTATAAATGACAGGTAGATACCCGCTCCGCCACCACCTACTAGTTTTTGTGCTTCAAAAGATTCTTTTAGTAATTCTTCTGACTTGACATCTCGACCGATAGCACTCTCTTCTGCCATTAATTTGGCAGAGTTGGCTTGGGCAATAGTCTGTTCTAGCTGTCGATCCAGGGCTTGAGAAGATACGGTGTTGAGCTGGATGACAAATTCGGTATTAATTACGTCATCGTTTTCGATAACTTCAAACAAGTGAGTTAACTGCTCTAGTTTGGTTAGTTTGCGTCGGGAGATTTCTTCAATGGTCATCACGCCACAGATTTGCTGACGACCGGGCAGGACAATTTCATCTTGACGCTGATTGTGCTGGGGAGTAGAGCGGGTATGGGTTACTCCTTGGGAAAGAATCGACAGAGGATGGACTGGGCGATTTACTACTTCGCCAAATTCTCTACCATCCCAAGTCCAGTAATTGGGTATGGGTTCGGGCTTAGTCGAACGGGAATTAAACTGATACCAGAGATGACTCCAGGTATCTTCTAAGCTCAGAGGTTTGACATCTAGTTTCCAGGCCGTTTTTAGTAGGGACTGCCAAATGAGAAATCCTTGAGCGTAGGCAGATTCTAATGATTCAGCGTAAAAGTCTTGCTGTAGTTGAGCTTTATCCCCCGTGGCGGTAGATAGCAATTTATTACCCATCCGAATCAGGGTCGAGACAAAATCTGTCCCGACATCGCCACCACGAGTAAAGCTGTAGGTGCAGGTTACAGTAAAGCTCGAGTTCTGTCTTAAACCCTGAGCCGTTAAAGATTGAGTTCTGCCCAGTTCTGATTCTGCCAGCAGAGCCACACCGTCGGAATCGCAATTGTTAATTACCTCACTAAGTCGGGCAATACGTTCGATGTCCGAGGCGTATTTTTCGCAGTAAAAGGTCAATGATTCCCCTGGTAAAATCTCCTTCGCTGCTGTTTCTGTAGCCTCCCAGTATTTTCGTGCCTGCTGGGGTGTAAAGCTAGTATGCCAGGGAGTCAATTTGAAACAAAACACAATTTGGTATTGTTGACCGTTTTTGAGAAATAGCGCACCACGGTCTTTTCCGCTCTGGCTGTATTTGATGAGTGAAATTAGGTGCTGAAATCTAATGAAGGCTGGGTAGACTTCTTTTTTTCCGTTCTGAGCCATTTCGACAGTGTATTGAGGTTTTAAAGTCAGTTCTTCATCCTTAATGAGCGATCGCAGTTCCGCTGAACGATGTTCGGGTATGGGAGAAACATAAGGCAGTTTATTGTATGCCCAGTTTTTACCAGGTAAAGGACGCATCCTATCGGTCATGTAGTGGGGGTGAGATCCTGTAGCCAGGAGCCAAGTACCCGTCATGAAACCAAACATCATGCCAAAGTGCTTGTCTTTTCCCCCCGATGCTCCCACAATTAAAAAGCTAAGAAAGGCAATTACTCCGATCGGCATTACTTGAGATATGGGCAAGAAGCCGAAGAATTTGGCTTTGCGATTTAATGAGGAGTTAATGGAGATTAGTTCTGGAACTTCCATAACTTTGCGGTAGTTTAATTTTTAGAATACGTTGGGGATTAAATAGTTTTTAGCGATTAGCCTTTCGGGTTGTACTCAATTCAAAAGCGCACCAAGAAATAGAAACCAGACTCTACGTGCCTGTAGCAATTACCGCAGTCATAATGTCGATCGCCAGAACAATACCGAATAGACCGCCGACAAACATAATGATGGGGGTCATACTTTGTCCCTGCTGCTGTTGTTGCCAAGCTGCGAAACCACCGCCAAGTCCGACCAGAATTAAAGCAATCCGAATAAACGTAAATAATGTGTCAATTTGGGCAGTACTGATACTTCCAACACCGCCACTAGCTACCAGTCCGTCAATAGCCTCTTCCAATCCAGTTAGGAATAGAGCGTGAGATGGTTGCCAAGCACTAAAGGCTAAGGTTAAACCACAGACGACTGTAAGTAGATGCCAGATAGAGATTCTGAAATTGAGTTTTTTAGAAACCAGAGGCAGACAGGCGGAGATAAAGTATAGGCTTCCTGCTACGGCAAAGCTTGCCAGAATAGTAACTAGTAAAGCCAGGTCTGTAACTGCAAGATAAATAGCCATGCCGATACCGCCAACTACAAAGATTAAGTCTTTCTCTTCGATGCGGAAACTAGACAGGAATTGCTTGGAGTATGGTTTTTTAGTTCTTGAGGTTTGGGTTTGGAATGAAATAGTCATTTGCTTAAAAATTGTAGTTTAGTTGTTTGTGTATTTCTTATGTACCTAAAATAACGACGAGCCAACCTTAGTAGCCCTAAGATTTGACTTGTCTTCAATCGTTATTTGGTATATAGCGATCGCAACTTTTGTTCGGCAAAATCGTACCTTAGTACGAGGGGATATGACAGTAGTTTTATTGTCGCTACACTTTTACTTTTAGATCTGTCTCTGTTCCAGCTAAACCAATATCTTGTTTAAACTCAGCTAATAAACGATAAAAAGATTCAAAGCCTATTTTTTCATCGTGACAAGAAAGCATAATTAACTTTGCCCAGGAAGTAACCGATTTTACTTCTAGTTTTTCCTGTAACCAAGGCTGAAACTCTTCATAGAACTTGTTCTCAGCTTCAGTCAGCTCGATATCCATTTCACTACGAGCAAATTCATAACCGACAATAAACATAAACAAGTCGCTGACTGAAGGACGACCAATATACATCCCTGGAGATTTTTCAATTTTTTCTAAAACTTCAAATAAATCGCTCATACAACTACTTTCTAATAACTTACAAAGACGTTAATTCATCGATGATGAACTTATTGCTACGGGAGTGAAAATCATTTAACCAATCCTGTCTCGATAAGCCTTCTGTAGAAAGATTATCAAATACCTTGCCAAAAACCTCTACACCATAATGAATACCATTTTCTGTGATAGATTCACTGCTTCCATAGCGATCGCTAATAATAAAAACCTCACTTCGTCTTTTAGTTCTTAACCTCAGAATTTTTCCCTCTATCTCATTATCCCTCAGCCAGTTCATCACCGAAATAGCGCAGCGATCGCACTCTAGTAGTGGATACTCAGCAACAATTTGACTGACATTCCGCCAAACCTCTTCCTTCGTCATTATTTGAGCATTTTATCTAGTGTATCCAGATTAGAATTTATTTCAGCTTTGAGCTATCTCTTATCTTATTTAGAGGCGAGGTATTTTTGTTTATCTTTGCCAGTCGGTGCATACAGTCTAATATAGAACACTCAAAAGGTCATTTTTTGCTTTCATAACTAAGCGATTTCTATTGAACAAGGATATTTCAGACTTTGTTTGGGGAAAGCTAGGGGGTAGCAATTGTTATCAGGAGATGGAATGAAATCTAAAAGTTATGTTATTTGGAACAACAAAGGCGGAGTAGGAAAGAGTACTATATGCTTCCATCTTGCCAGTGTCTATGCGGCAAAAAATCCGAATAAGGATGTTGTGGTTGTTGATATGTGTCCTCAAGCCAATGTTTCAATGATGCTTCTAGGTGGGGGGAATATGGGAGAGGAAAAAGTAGAACAATTAATCTCTGAAGGAACTCCCAAAAGTGTTGTTGGGTACATGACGGATTCTATTCTCAATAATTATTCAACACAAAACTTGAGCGAATTCTTAGTAAAAGTCAATGACAATAATGAGCATCTTCCAGGCAATCTTTTTCTTTTATGTGGAGATGGAAATTTAGAGCTTATTGCGCCATTACTTGCAGGTAGAGCTAATGCTACACCTTTGTCTCAAGCTGATAAACCTTGGGAACAAGTTCATTCAATTATTAAAAGAGTTACAGACAATCCCATAAATGAAGATAGAGAAACTATTTATTTCATTGATACAAATCCTAGTTTTTCAATCTATACGCAAATAGCAATCATATCAGGGGAAAGGTTGATTATACCTATCAATGCTGATGATTCCTCCAGGGTAGCAATATCAGCCTTGTTCAATCTTATCTATGGATCAGGACAAATTCACCCAGTATACGGTAACTATACTTTTTCAGCTAGATTGAACAAAAATAATATGAGAAGACCGATAATACATCTTCTTCTTGGAAATCGATTTACTCAGAGAGTAGGAGCAGCACATGCATTCAAAGCTTTATCTGAGGCAACAGCAAATGCAATGTATAGAGAATACGAAAAAGACCCTGCTAGATTTAGTAACTATTCTAATGGAACTACTCCTCTGCTTTTTGATGACTTTCAGACAAAATATGTATTTGAATTGAGAGATTTTAACAGTGCGGGAGTTGTAGCTGCAAATCAAGGATTACCTTTAAATGAAATTGCAGATCAAAGAGTATATGAAGTATATGGGCAAAAAATTCAAGTCAGCAAAGAGCAGGGAGAACTTTGTAAGAAGGTTATCGAAGATTTAGCCAATAAGCTGTGAAATGCAGGCATTTACTAATGCCGAATTTTTGTTGCTAACTACCCGAATTGATTATTTTTTATGTAGAAACAATATTTCTGGAGCTTAAAAATTAAAAACAACCAATGGTAATTTTGCGATAACCTATGCTTCTCTAAATGGTTTTGAACTATTGAATAAATGGTGGAATTGTAGCTTGCTTGAGCTACAGGCAGATGCTTTCATTTACACTTAAATATGCTTAAAGTAACAACGAGAGGACATTAACTGGTTTTATTTACAGAAACAGAGAAGGTTCTTCTTTATTTGATTTTTCTGGCTCTGGTAATTGTTCTGGATGGTTTGTAACGTTGGATAGAACCGCTTCTTCTGCTTCTACAAAACGTTCTAAGATGTCCAGTTTGGCAGAATCATTTATCTCACTCGATACTTTCCAGCCCTCGCTATCTGCCTGAGCTTCAAACACTGAAAAAGCCACGCCATTGCCTATCTCAGAAACTGATAGCCGTTGTCTGTCTTCTGACAAATTAATTTGCAGCTTATGGACTTTTAGGCGATGGTTGAGTTGGTCTAGATCTCCTTCGTAACTGGAGATTAGATCGACCATTTCTCTATCTATGTCATAATCTGGTGCTGAATCGACCGTTGTTTCTGGTACTTCGACTTCTTCGGCAGCTTCAGTTTCGGTTCTCGCCTCGGCAATAATGTCTGTCTCTATTTCAGTCCTAACAGGTACTTCTGCCATATAATCGTTGGCTACCACTTCTACTTCAGTCTTAGCCTCGGTTTCTATAACCATATCTTCTGGACTAGGCTGAGGTGTTAGGGTAGATGATAGGTCTGTTTGTTCGGGAGAATTAGATTCGAGGGATGCTTGAATTGTTTCGAGATTTTTTTCGATCTTAATTAATTCTTCCAACATCTTGTCGAGGGTTTTTTCGATCGCATCGAGCTTTTCATCGAGGGATGCGTTAGATTTTAGAAGTTTATCGATCGCCGTATCTGCGGGTTCTGATTTGGATGGTGCTGGTGTGGTAGGACTAATAGAAGCAGGAACAGTATTTTTAAACTTGGTTTCGGGCTTGGGAACTGATGTATTAAAAACATCTGTATTAGCTAAGGGTAGTTTAGGCTCTGAAGCTATAAAATCATCTCCTACTCGATCCATTTTGAGATCGATCGCCATTTTTTTTTCTTCAATCAGCTTCATCTGTCGAGCAATACTTTTTAACCGAGCTTCCTGAATTCCTGCGGGAATACCGTTGATGAAGCTGCCAATGATATTTAAAGTATCGCCATAAAGCTGTATGGGATTGACTTCTCCTTTAGCCATATCTTTGAGAGCCTTGCCAATATTTTGATTGAGGTTGCCCGCAGTTTGTAAGTTTGGATTGTTAGCTTTTATTGCCTTCGCTATTAGAGGGTTGTGGATGGGATTGGGCTGAGCGCGAGATTCGCGGAACCTGAGTCCGCTTGAATAATCGCGCTGTTGAGGAACGGGCGATATAGAAGGAGCAGTTACGTTAGCATTGGGAATTCGCTCGGCTATAGGTGCATTACTACTATTATTGAGTGCAAAGTTATTCTCTTCGATAAAAGTAGGAGGATTCTGAGTATTTGCCTGAGAAGGTGTAGCCAAGGCAGCAAGACCAGCCACTGCTGAATTGATAGGAGTAGGGTTTTTAGGTTGAGGAGTTTCTGGGGCAATAGTTTGAGCCATCGCCTGAGCTTTAGACATAGTTGGTGCGTGAGAAGTCGGTATTGCTCCAGGCATAGCTTGAGAAGGCACAGTTCTAGTTTGGACTGGTGCAGTACTGGGTACTCCCGAATTTATCGATGGTATGGTTGCAGAAGTTGTAAGTGGGGATTGAACGATACCGAGATTGGTAGCAATACGAGCCGAGACTACATCGGGACGCAGATGAGTTAGCTGTTCTGGACTGGCTTTCGTTCCCTGGGGTAGAGAGTCTTTGATGAGAAAATAACTGGTGCTGGTGCGATCGCCAATGCTGGCGGTGAGTTCGGGAACGGAGTTTTGTTGACCCTTAAGCTGTTGCTCTTTGGCGTTAAAAGTAACGCGGGGATAGTTACTGTCCTGAAGAGAGTAGGTATCAGCTATTCTTTGAGCTGTAGCAATATATATTTCTGGGGCGTACATCCCCCCCTGCTGACACTGCTGCACCGAAGCTTCTAAAATACTTTTGACGTAATTAATTTGGTTCGGGTCTTGAATGCGATTATTTTTTCTTTTGCTGTAAACCATGATGTTGTTAATTGTTTGAGGTTGTTAAATTATTTAAATCTCTAGCTGATTGCGATCTGGTTGGGGATCGTCAGGGCGATCGCTTTGAATCTGCCTTTGCTGTTTTGGCAAGCTTTTGCGGTATTCTCGGCGTTTATTAAGAATTGAACTTATGCGATCTTGGTTGCTCCTTTGAGTGGTTGCTACTTCTCGGCGACGAGCTTTACTGCGTAACTTTTTCGGACTTTTTGGTAGTTCTTTATGGGGAACGATAATCGAACCAGGCTCGATCGAGAGTTCTACAGTTTTACCATCGGAGGTTGCCTGAGCTTTGAAGTTAGCCGAGACAGGAAGTTTATTAGAATCTTGGGCGAACATTCCCAAAGAATAGTAGTTGCCGTCTCCAGGGTTCTGCATATAAACCATCGGATCTCCATGACGGTCTGAGTTGGGGTCGTTAAAGGTCGAAACGAAAAAGTTAAGTTGGCGACCCTGGTAATAGGCAGAGTTAAAGTCGTGTTGGGCGTAGGCATTTTTATCCTTACCCAGTAATTGAACCTGGCTTATCTCCCGTCCCAAAGCCTGAGAGACTCTTTCTGGCAGTACGGAAAAGACTAGAGAAGCTTTACGGCTTGTCTGACCCATCAACCAGTTCATGTGTCTGGGGGCAACGATACTTAATGGGTTGTATTTCTTAGTGCCTGAAGTGAAGGTGAACAGTTTGTTGTACAGCTGGCGATCGCTATTAAATAGACTCTGTCTAGCTTGTTTGAGATCGATAAGATCGTGGTGGCGAGCAGTCTGGGGATCGTGAAAAGGCTCGAATAACTGCTTGACATGGGGAGCTATATTTTTAATGGCAAACACTACACAAGGTTTACTGGGATGAACCGTAGCCTCGAAGTCTTGACTTTGAGCATCCAACATTTCCTTGATGTAGACGGCACAGTCTTTTCTGCCCTGGCTGGCAAAGAGACTAGATTCAAAGGGAGCTTCGACGATATAGGCAGGCTGGTCTTTAATTAGATCGCGTCTGTATTGGTGTTTTTCCTTTTGATAGGTGTAGATACTCGGATCGAAGTGACGACAAATATTGATACACTTACGACGGCAAGAAGTTTCCGAACTATTGTTGTGTTGTTTTTGCCAGAGAGTAGCAGCCAGTTCATCTTTGGCTACACTACTTAGTTGAGCCGTCATGATTTGTTCTTTGATTTCCGCGTAAGTTCTGGCAAATCTTTCTTTAATCTGTTGAGAATCGCTAACTTTCTCTCGAACGATAAGTTTTACGTTGTCGTTGTATTGCTGGAGAATGTTTGATGACAATCGAGCGATCGCAGCTTTGGCAGTGTCATCTAAATTACTATCCTGATTTTGTAACAGGTGCTTGTATTGACTGACGGGCATCTCTTTTAGCTCGCAGCTTTCCCAAATCTGGTTGATGTGACGGGGTAAGATATCTACCACCGAACCATTTTCGGGTACTGGCATCGGGGCAGAGCTAAATACCCGATCGTCCTGTTTGAAATCGAAAAAAGGTAGAGCAAAAGCCTGACTGTTAAGTCGTCTATTTAAGTCTGGATAGTAATCTGTGTAGCGAGACGATGATTTGGGACTGTCTACCTCTACTTGCAACGAATCGAATAGAACATCCATCAATTCTCGCTTGAATTTTACAAAATACTGCTGGTCTTGAATGTCAGCGTCGGGATTAGGCTGAGAACAATTAACTCTACCGATGGCGTTGGCTATGCGACCGATAGAATTTAACCTGACAGCTAGTGCCATGTGTTTGAGATCGGACTGAGGGTAGGCTTTTTTCTGCTTCTTAACTACAGGATTAAAGTCTCGGTTGATGTCGTTACCTTCCGCATCTAACTGCACTCGTGCGGTGCGTGTCTCGGCAGCAATGGTAGGAAGCAGATCGCAGGGAGTACAAACTAACTGGTCGCCATCAAAGTCGCACTGGTGATATCTCATGGCATCGTCGGGATTGATAAAAACGCATCCTCTAGTATCGATTAGTTCGGAGATTTGCTCGTTGTCTACAACGTAACGACGGATATTATCTTTGTTAATAATAGGGTAGCGGGTGACGATGACTTCAGTGCCACTGATTAAATGCGTGGCAATTACCGTACCTGGTTTAATGTCGGCTGGTTGAGCCATCGCCGATTCTAAGGTGTTAGCTCCTTTGGTTGCCAGTTCCAACCAGCGTTTGCGTAACTGGTCGCGACAAAACGAAACTATTTTGGGATGGTTGGCTAATTCTCCTCTGGTATCGGCACGCAGAACTTCAATCAGACCGAACTCGTTTTTGTCTTCAACCTCTTCTTCTTCCAAGTTTTTTAGCTTTTGTTTTTGGTCGTGGTTTTTAACTAGGTATTGAGCTAAAAGCTGATAATCATTTTGGATTGACTTTAAATATTCAGCCTCGGCTACGGTAGCGGGAACGATATCCTGCTCGATCGCCTGGGGAGAATACCACTGAGTTAGCTGCCAAGAATTGCGATAATCTTGAAGCTCGGCATTGGAGTTATTTCCCAACACTACTTCTGGCATTTGATATACTCCACAGGCAAGGCGATCGCGACCCCAATCATAGGCGTGTGCCAGAACGTCTAAAGCTTGTTTGCTCGGCTGCTGAAGGATGTAGCTGCGATCGCTGGGATCGATTTGATACTGGACTCCTTGGTTTTGTATGATAGTCGGCAAATATTCGAGATCGGCAAGCTGCTGCTGGTTGAGATTGGGCTTTGGGGTCAACCGCCACTGGTTATTTATCTGAGCGACCTTCATCGGTCCCGTATTGTTAGCCCAACCTTTAATCGAACTGCGATCGAGAACTAAATCGTAGCCTCGATTTTCGGTGCGTCTACTGTCTATAGCTACCGTCCCTTTAGCGATAAAGGCTGGTAGAGGGCTATTGGGGCTAGAATTTGCCAGACGAAATTGAAAAGGAGTATTCTCTTTTCCTCCCAAGATCTTTGCCAGGCAAGGCGAAATCTTACCGTGACAATCCCCCACCCGCAGATCTTTGGCTACCTTGCGTTCCATCTCATTCTCATGCTCGAAATCGACAATCTTAACGGTAATAGGTCGATCTAAATTAGCAATACCTTCGGTACAGCTCGATACCAGTAAAGAACCGTATCTACAGCAGTGGTCGGGCTGAGAGGCGAAGAAGCGATCGCGTACCTGAGCTGCTACTTCGGGTTCGCTCATGTATACCGTACCACCAGAGGCTAAGAGGACTTCGGTACAGTTGCCTAAGTTGAGGCGATCTAGCTGAGAGAAATAAGCCTGGAGATTGTAGTCGCGATCGCCTGTAGCCCGTAGCAGGTCATCATCGACCTTGACGGCAACGATTTTATCTTGGGCATCGGGAACTAACTGAGATAAAACACAATTTCCTAAATCTTGATGTCCGTCAAAATTTTGATGAGCGATATTATAAACCCTGACTTTCAAGCCAGGATCTGGGGTTTTGCTCATGGTTTTCTCTTATAATCTTGAAAGTTACATCCGCAGTTTAGGTTGGGTAAATTCTATTAGCCCTAAATTACTTAACAAACTGGGTCGTACTAAAGTCCCATACACAACTAAAAACTTATTTGCCATGAGCGTTGGATGCAGTAATATTCGAGTCAAAGTTCCCAAAGGTTTCAATTACGACGCGGTAGAACGGGCATTAGAACAAGAGCAGCCAGTATCTCTAGCAGATGAGGCTTGTTATGTCGCCCTGCAACTGTGCATTCAGGATTATCGCCAAATGTTTGAGGCTAATTTTATTTATGGTCGGGATGGTGCTTACACCATTGATTATGAATACCAAACCTTTCCCTTTTACTATGTGCTACATCCGCCTACTCCCGTAGATTGGGAGCGTGATTCGGTGGAGACGATGATTGATAAATCTACCTTTTGGGATCGGCTGTGACTTGTCTTGAGAACATCTAAATGGGAGCAATTAAAATTAAAGAATAAATTATCTCACTTTCAACTAATGGTTAGTAAAAAAGTCTTAAAAGAAATTGCTGCCAATGTGCAAATATTTTCTGACGTAGAACAAAAAGAAAGGTTTCTCTTTGTAGTCGGAGCTTTGGTTTCCAGGCTTATCAGCTTGAATAAAGCAGCAGAGATTATAGAACTTGAGGTCGAAGCTCTCCTACAAATTCTTGAGTCTATGGATATCGAATTTTCTTACCTCGGTAGCAAAGATATAGCCACAGAGAGAAACTGGTGAAGTAATATTTACAAATCCTCATTAATATCGCCAATATCTGCTTCAAAATCTTCTAAGTTTGCTAGAACTTCTAATAACGATTTTTTCTTGCAAGGTTCAATATTTAACTTTTCCTCTTCTTGTTGTAATTGATGGTCTTGGCTGACCTTAATTCCAGCTTCTCGATGTGCGTCAGTATGAGGACGAATAACAATCTCAATATCTTGACCCAGTAAATTCAGAAATTTAAAAAGGCGATCGCTAGAAAATCCATCTAGATTACCTTTAGTGAGTGCCGATACTTTAGGTTGATTGATGCCCAATATCTCTGCTGCTTCAGCTTGAGTTAAATTTCGCTCTTGAATAACTGTACAAATTTGATTGGCTAACTCCGCTTTGGCTTTGTAGAGGGATGGTTCGGGAATGTTTAAGTCAGCAAAAACATTGCCACTACTTTCCTCTCTGTGATTAACTTCTGCCATAATGCTGCCTCTTGCTAATTTGATAACTGTTGATAATCGTCTTTTGCCTGTTGCAGTCTTCTCTTGCTTAAGTCTAGATCCTGCTTGGTGGTAGAGATTCATTTTTTTGACTTTTTTGTGTGTGTTTGAAGATGTCATACGGATACAAACTCAGCTATCCAAACTTTTAAGCTGTCCATTTACGACCTTGTTGAGAAAAATCAAAGACGAGATTGTAAATACGATCGCGAGTATCTTGAAATAGTTTTTTATCGTAACTATTGGGTAAGGTTCGATCTAATACTTCCTCGACTACATTTTCTACTGCTTTTTGAGTCTGGCTATCTTTCCACCAATCTTGGACTAGCACTTTAGGATGTTCTTCTTTTAGTCTGGATAATAGGGATTTAGCAGCGAGTTTTACTTTTTGTTCTTCTGCTTGAGTTAACCTGGATTTTTTCAGCAGATCGAATAGCTCAAGTTCGTCTTCGGTAAGACCTTCGCGAATATGTCGCTCGCTTTCTGCTTTCATTGCTTCAGCAAATTCGATCAAGTCTTCAAAGTAATTCTCTGTAGATGAAGCACCCGCATTATATCGATCGACTATTTGTTGTAGTTTTTGAGCAAAGTTAGTCCTCTGGACATTTTGAGCGAGCATTTGCTGAAGCTTTCGTTCGATAAATGCTTTGAGGTCGGCAATTTCAATATTTTTATATGTTGCTTTACCAAAGTCTTGGCGCAAGCGATCGAAGTCAATTTTACTCAAATCCCAAGTTTTACCAGTTTGAATAATTTGGTATTCTAAACTGCGATCGCGCTTATGTTCGGCATTATTTACTATTAGGCTTTCATCTAATAATTCAGCTACCTTTTGGCTGGCTTCTGCTAGACCTATTTGTTCGACAATGCTATCGATGACACCTCTTAAATATTGAATAACGAGGATTTTTTTGCGAAGTGGTTGTCTCAATATTTCGGGTTTACAGGCTTCGTATAAAGACGAAATTGTATTGTGATAAACGTTAAATGCTTTGCGCCAGTCGTCTTTTTTTAAAAGCGCGTTGGCATATTCGTTAAACTTACCAATGTTCTTAAATACTTTATCCTCCGATACAATTGCGTCTAAATCTACATCATGTTCGAGACAAAATTTAGTAGCTTCGCTTAAAGCATTATCTAATAAGCCGAATAATTCTGTTTTTTGCTGTACTGGAGAATTAGTAGATTCATCATCACCTTGAGCATAATCCTTGAGAGCTTTTTTCATATTACGGAAGACGTTGTAGTAATCTACAATTTCTCCATTTTGTTTGGTCACTCCAGCAATTTGATAGTCAGACACGCGATTGGCGCGGGCGATAGTCTGCATTAGAGTATGACCCTTCATGGGTTTATCTAAATACAAAGTAGAAACTGTTGGCGCATCGAAACCCGTCAGCCACATCGCGCAGACAAAAACTAGCTGTAGACGATGTTTTGGGTTTTTGAAATTGTATTCGAGATCGTGTCCGTGTTCGTCTAAAGCTTCTAATCTTTTGGCGTGGGGTTCGAGATTTAATCCTTGCTCTTGAAATCGGTCGATATCCGCTCTGGCATTGCTGATTACTACTGCCATATCGACATTTTTCATATAGTCGAGAATCTTCTTAAATCTTTGTTGTTCTACTTCATTAGAAGATTTTTTGATTAACCCCCTAAGTCTTTTTCTCTCTTGTTTCCAATGATGTTGGACTTTATCGTAGAGTTTGACCGCAGTGAATTTATCAACAGCAATGACAATACCTTTACCCAAATATCCGCGACGAGGGAAATGATAGACAATATCTTTGGCAATGGTTTCTAAGCGGTCATCATTTTTAATAACTGATATCTCACGAGCATATTTTCTTTCTAACTTTGCCTGCTGTGCTTCGTCGAGATTCTCATCTTCAATGAGTTCGTAAAATTCTTCATTAAGATCTTCATTTTGAATCAGAATTTCGGGGACGCGCTTTTCATAAAATAAAGGTACGGTAGCCCCATCATCCATTGCCTGCTGGAAGTTGTATTCTGAGACATAATCTCCAAACCATTTATTAGTTTTTTTGTCTTTGCCCAACAATGGCGTTCCCGTAAAAGCAATAAAATAAGCACCTTTTAGACCCTTCCTCATGTTTTCAGCTAGGGTTTCGTATTGGGTGCGGTGGGCTTCATCCACAATTACAATCACTTCGCGATGAGGCTTCCCCGACGATGGCGCGCGATCGCTATCTGGTATTAGATGAGGATATTCTTTACCTTTGTCATAGCCAAATTTTTGAATTAGGGTAAAAATAATTCGTTTGTTTTGTCCGAGAAACTGGCGTAGCTGTTGGCTATTTTTGGGCTGGGCTGCTTCTTTGGCTTTAACCGTTCCCGTATTAAGGAAATTTCTATAGATTTGCCCGTCAAGATCGTCTCTATCTGTGACTACAACAAAAGTGAAATTTCCTGTCAGTTTGCGAAAAATCTTCCTGGCATAGAAAATCATCGAAAAGCTTTTACCAGAACCTTGAGTGTGCCAAAAAACTCCTAATTTACCCTGGTGTTTATCTCGCTCTTGGAAGCGTTTGTAAGCATTATTAACCCCGATGAACTGATGATTTTGGGCGATGATTTTATTGTTTTCTTGATGATAGAGAATAAAGTTTTCGATATAATCTAATAGTTTTGCTGGCTGGCAAACCCCCGCAATAGCATATTCTAAACTGGTTTGCTCGGCTTCTATTTTTTGGCGGTTTACCTTCTCTTTCTCGCTATCAATTCTCAGCCAATTGAAAAAATAAGACCAACCTGCGGTAAAGCTACCGACTTTAGTTTCGATCGCATTGGAAAGAATACAAAAGGCATTACAGTGAAATAACTGAGGAATATCGTTTTTATAATTGGCGAGATTGTCATCAAAAGCCGTCTTAAGTTTGACGTTGGAATTTTTTAATTCGATGAATACTAGAGGTAAACCATTAACGTACAGAATTACATCAGGGCGACGATAGCCAGCTTTTGCTGCTTGTCCTGTAGATTGAATCCAAAGCTGAGATACGGCTAAATATTTATTCACTTGGGGACGATCGAAATCTATTAAACGAATTGTTTCCTGTTGTTTGATTCCTCGTTCGTCTTCAAACTCTATATCTACCCCATCCCGAATTAATTTATCTAATTCTCGGTTAGCTGTGATCGCCGACATTGCCGTTCTACGATTGGCAATCCGTTCAACAACTTTGTCTATTTCCGTTCTGGGAATGTCTGGATTTAATTTAATACAGGCTGCGGTTAACCTATCTCGGAAAATAACATCTTTTTTAGATTGACGGTTAGAGCGATCGTTTAAATCATCGGCTTTTTCGGTGTAGCAATTTAATAATTCAAACTTAAATTTAGTTTCTAACTGTTCTAATAGTGCTTGTTCGATATCATCTTCAGAAATGAAGTTAGGCATAACCGTTAATTGTAGTTTTTTCCCAATTATGCCCGATTAGCCTATTTTACGACCTCGTTTATATCCCTGAAATTTGTTTACCAATCGACGACGGTTAATTCGGCAACTCTGTTAAGTTGAACATCGCGAGTCACCAATTTTGCCGAATGCTGTATTGCCACAGCAGCGATAATCGCATCTGGTAGCTTCAAACGATACTGTTGGCGAATAAAAATAATTTGCTCTATAAGAAAGCTATTCTGACTTGAGAGATCGATTACTTCCACCCGTCGTACAAACTGCTGAAAAAGCTGTTTATCTGCTTCCGTCAAGCCAGTAAAGACGAGGAATTCTAGCTGACTAATTACAGAAATTCCGATCCATTCTGCATTTTGCAGTAATTTAATTAAGCTGGGATCTTTTTGCAGTAAAGCGACAATAGCATTGGTATCTAGCAGATAACGATTACCACTCATCTCTTAATTGTCTTTGGGTGGCTACAGCATCGCCTTGCCAACTAAGTGTTCCTTCTAGATCGGAAAAGTCATAAGAATTTTGTCCTTTACTCTCATCCGTAACTGGATTGACGATTACTACTAAATCTACCTTTCCCGCCTCTAAATTAGTGGGCAGATCGAGCTTTAATTGTCCTGTGCGATCGATCTCTGTTGTTAGTTTTAGAACTTCCATTACTCTCTATGTTTAGCGTTTAAGCTTTTTCTCTATGGTAGCAATGACTGCTGGAGCAGTTCTACATTTCCTTTGGACAATGGCGAACCACCATAGGCGATTGGCTGGCAGAATTACAGCATACTGGGTGGAAATTGAATGTCGAGATCTTCTACTGATAATTTTCCTGAAATTAATCGTCCAAGCAACAAATTCTTTGTCTCATTCAAATTGACAGATGAAGCTTTTAAAAATTCTGTCGATCTAAAAATTGGTGTCAATTTAGCTTGAAATTCTTTTTGAATATCGCGATCGGGAATACGGATTTTAATACAATTTATATGATTTCTATTTAATGTTGGTACTCCTGCGCCAGAATTAAAATTCTCTAAACCCATATTTTTTAAAGTGTAATAAACATAATAAGGTGAATTACCCTTCAGGTCTTTTACATATAAAGTTGTGTTTAATGGCCAACTTTGCTTATTAGTAAATAGAACTGTACCTAAACTTCCAGATCTTCCAGTAGTAATTACAGGAGGCTCGGCTTTGAAAGCATTATGGTAAGCCTTGATTGAAGTAGAAGCAATTACAGGATATTTACCATCTTCTATTTTTGAATTGGGAAGATCGTAACCACGCTTCAAAGTACAAAATTCTCCAAACTTTTTTTCTTTCCAACTTGAAGGAAATCCTTTTTCAAACTTAGCTTGTTGATACCCAGGAAAACGAAAGCGCACAAACCACTCGCGGTAGATTCCCTCTGCCATATTTTCTAATAAACTAATATAGTGTTTGTTATTATCGATTAGGTCATCATAAGCGGAAAGTACAGCAGCAATTTTTTTCTGTATTTCTATTGGTGGAACTTTAATTGATAGTTTATGAAGATGATTTTGATTTAATGTTGGTACTCCTGCACCTGAGTTAAAGTTCTCTAAGTGCATCGTCTGTAAAAAATAGTATACGTACTTCGGATAATTACCTTTAAAATCTTTTACGTACAAAGAAGTGTTAAGAGGCCAGTAATCAAATTGTATGTACTGAACTGTACCTAGAGAACCTGAACGACCAGTTACAACACCAGGAGCTTTGACCTTGAACTCTTTATGCCATGCTTTAATGGATGTACTAGCAACAACTGGATAACTACCTTCTTGAATCAATCGATTGGGAAGATCGAATCCTCGATTTAGCTTTGCAAAGTTATTAAAAATATCTTCTTTGAAAGACTTGTTAT
Organism: Myxosarcina sp. GI1; assembly: GCF_000756305.1. Lineage (NCBI taxonomy): Bacteria > Bacillati > Cyanobacteriota > Cyanophyceae > Pleurocapsales > Pleurocapsaceae > Myxosarcina > Myxosarcina sp. GI1. Next base: position 156,947 of record NZ_JRFE01000058.1, on the reverse strand, counting down.
TCACCAATAAGCTCCTTTAAATTTTTTGCAATCACTCTTTTAAGCTTTTTTTGCTCTGAATGTAGATTTGAAATTTCATCATTTACCATCAACAAATCACGAATAAATTCTTCCTCAGTCTTACCATCTTCTTCAATCACCACTCCCACATAACGCCCAGGATTTAAAGAGTAATCCTGCTCTTTTACCTCTTCTAAAGTCGCCAACTTACACAATCCCGTTACATCCTCATATTCAGCTTGAGGGAATCGCTCTTGTAACCAATAGATATGTTTATAGAAACTCTCGGATATTTTAACTTCTCGATGTAGTGCTTCTAAAGCTGACTTTAGTTGTTTGGTTTCTTTGTCAGTAGTGCTACGCTTGCCTTCTGCTTTCGCTGCTTCGGCTTTAGTTTTTTCTTGTTTGCGAACAATTTTATCTAGCTGCTTCAATCCTTGGTGTAGTTCGGCAAAGAAAGGATCGAAGGCGGTTCTTAATTCCTGCTGGGCTTTATTTTTGCCTGTAATGTCCGCTAGATTTTTCGCGTGTTTGAGATACTCCTGATAACGGCTTTCTAATTTAGTTAGCATCTTCCATTGACTGACCAAATCTTTAACGGCTGCTTGCCCAGGCTCATCTGCTAATACTTCTAATATTTGCTCGGAAATAGGTTCGATCTGAGTTTGATTTTCCAGCAATAATTCCATTCCGCGATCGAAATAACGATCTATTAAATTGATAAAAGCTTGGCGATTTCCTTTATGCAGCTTGCTAATAATCGCTATATTCTGGATCTGTTCTTCCGTAAACTCTCTTAGCTTACGGGTTATTTGAGTAAAAATATTTCGCGCATCAATAAACAAAATGCGATCGTCTTGTTTGCCTTTATCGAAGAACCACAGTGTTGCTGGCAGCGTTACCGTGTAGAACATATTAGATGACAAAGTGAGCATCCCATAGATGAGATTATTCTCAATCAGAGTTTTTCTGATTTCTGCTTCTGAATGTCGCGCATCCGATGCGGAATTTGCCATGACCAAAGCTGCCCTTCCCTTATCTTTGAGGGATGTGGCAAATAGATTAATCCATAAATAATTGGCATTGGGTACGGTTTCTTTGCCCTTTTCGGATTTCTTAGCTTTGGTTTTTTTACGGGGAATGCCAAAGGTATTAAATCTTTCATCTTGTTCGACTTTGGCAAGGCTGACATCATCCACGTTAAAGGGAGGATTAGCCAAGATATAATCAAACTGACCAAAACTATTAAAAGGATCTTCGTAATAAGTATTAGCCTGTCGAACATCACCACGTAATCCATTTACGGCAATGTTCATCTTTGCCAATTTGACAGTATCCAAAGTTTTTTCCTGACCGTAAACAAATAAATCTCCGTTGGATTTCTCATTGTTAAGAGAAGCCAGACGCTGTTCGATAAAATTTGCCGACTGGACAAACATACCCCCCGAACCACAAGCAGGATCGAATACAGTTCCACGATGAGGTTCGATAATTTCTACCATCAACTTAACTACGGAAGTGGGAGTGAAAAATTCTCCTCCTCCCTGTCCTTCTGCTAAAGCAAATTTCTCTAGGAAATATTGATAGATTTGACCCAACATATCCCCCTTGGCATCGCGAGGAATATCGGAAAATGTTTTGAGTAGTTGAGCGGGAATAGTTTTATCGGTACGGGTTAAAGGAAAATATTCATCTTTGGGCAAAATCCCCTCTAACTCTGGTTTATATTGTTCGATCGCCTCCATCGCCTCTTTGATTTTTTTGGCGATGTTTTCTGAACCAGGCAAATTGAGCAAATAATCGTAACGAGCATTATCTGGAAGATAGTAACCACATTTAGAGAGGGCAACTTCTACGATTGACTTTTCTCGACGACCACCCTTTAATTTTTGATATTCAGACTCTATTTCTTGTTCGTAGCGACGATAATTATTATCAGCAAACTTGAGGAAAATTAAGCCTAATACGGGAGTAGCATATTCACTAGATTTGAGATCGCTATTGGCTCGTAAGTTATTGGCAGCAGCCCATAAATCATCTTCTAATTGTTTTAGTTGCTCTCTGTTCATTGCTATCTTTAGACTAGGGGCGTAATAATCGCCATATATCGAATATTACCTTTGCATAGCCTATTTAAGAACATAATCTAATCAAATGGCAGATTTGCAACTTATATATTGGCTTAGAGTTAAAAGATAGTAATCCATTGAACAGCCTTTACTGTGGAGTCTGCTCTATGCGAAGAACTAGAAATAGCTTGACAATTACAGTTATAAGCGATGTCGAGCTTCTGCTAATTTCTGCATACTCTCTATGCAAACTACGATTTTTAGAATAATTTTAACTGTCCAGGACTAACTGGACTATATTTACTTCTATGTAAGTTTAGGTGGCAAGCAGCGCAAACCGCTTGTAGGTTAGAAATCTGATTTTGTGAAGGATCGTGGTTCAAATGATGTACTTGTAATATATCTGCCGTCCATTGTGAACGACCCAGATTACTTGGTTTTTCTCCAGGAGAATAGCATTTTTTCCCGCAGCATTGACATTGCCAATGGGCAGCTTCTTTTACTGATAATGCTATGCTGCTCCAATTTCTGGGGTAGTGATTGGGATTTACTGGCATTCTAATTCTGGCGATCGCTCAACGAAATTATCTTACCGTATTCGGCGATCGCCAGAATACTATTTTTAAGTCAAAACAAACACGAAGAGAAGAATTGGGAGCGAAAATTTGTGTGTCTGCCTCAGAACCTTTTATTTCATTGACTTTCAAATCAATTGATAGAAAAATAAAAGAAGGAGCGATCGCCAACAAGAAAAGATGGTAATTCACTCCCAAACAGGTGCGCCAACACCTATTTTTCTTTTATCCAATTATCAAAATGATATCATCTGAATTGCTTCTCGCTCAACTAGCACAAGTTGACGATTATATTTGCATTGTGGAATTAGCCATGTCTTTAGAGGTTCCTGTCTCTCAGGTTAGACACAGACTCAAAGAATTAGGCGATCGGGTAGAACATAATGATAAAGATGAATGGCGGGTAATTAAAAGTGTTGTTTCAGAACGCATACTATCAGAATCAGAAAAAGCAGAACGAGACAATCTAGAACGTACCGTACAACAGGCTTCTTTTTCTGCGTGGAATGCTTTAAAAATATTGCGAGACAAGAGATTATATCGAGAAACTCACGCTACTTTTGAATCCTACGTTCGCGATCGCTTTGGTTTTACCAGGCGATCTGCTGATTATTTTATTTCTGCTGCTAAAATAGTTGAAAATCTTAAAGCAGAGAATTCTTTTCCGTTTCCACAGAACAAAAAGTCGGAGTTAAAACGAGAACAATTTGTTCTCAAAACTAATGTACTACCCACCAAAGAATCACAATGTCGTTCTCTAGCTAAACTGTCGCCAGAAGAACAGCGTCAGGCTTGGGGAAGAGCAGTAGAGCTGGCGGGAAATAAAGTTCCTAGCTCTAGATTAGTCAAAGAAGCTGTTCGACAAATAAAGTCGGTGGATGATTCATCAAAAACAAGCCAAACAAGTCAACCCAGTTTTCGTGAAGTTAACTATACTGCGGGAATAGGAGTCGAATATACGGTGAGATTTGATGAAGAAACCTATTATCGCTTGCAGGCTTATCAAGATAAAATAGGTTCGGCAACTAAAAGTGGAGCAGTAGCGAGGTTATTAGATGCGATCGCAGAGCAAAAGTAAGCAAAAATTAACTTTAAATCTATTGCATCTGCTTTATGTAAACAAGTTGAAATACAGTCCTGATTGGGAATCTTGGGTTAGCTATTTAATTGGTAGCGAGAATCAATGGGAGATAATAGATTATCCTCAGTTACTAAATGTTGCTGCCTTGATTACTTCGGGATTAACTCAGGAAAGAGCTAGCATTGACGAAACCAAAATATTGCTTCAGCAAATAGAGCGTTGGGTTACTCAATCAAACGGGAAGTTGATTGAAGTCCAGGAATCAAAGCATCGCACTAAATGGTATCCTGCTTGTTTAATAGATGTCGTAATAGATGAAGATAGAAAAACAGCTTGAAGTAAGCTTGCCGTAACAACTCAAGCTATCTGTTGTTTGAAAAGTCGCCATTAGAACTTATTATTTGAAAGTAAAGGCGATTTACAAATGAGTAGCGATCGGCAAGAAGAAACTGAGTACGAGCTATTAGAAGCAATATATCTTCTTTTTCTCTACCTACACGGTGGCGAAAATTATTCTAAGTATTTGGCAAAGCCATTTCCACCTCGTGGAAGTAAAAGGAACTGGCAGAACAAAGATACTTTTACCAATCTGGAGAGCTGGATAGGCTTACAATACAATATTCTCGACGATTTAGAATCCAAAGGTTTGGTCGAACAGCCTCAAAAGGGTTCGAGTAGAAAAGGTCGTACATATGCATTGCTGAATAAAAAAGGGATGGCTGCTGCCAGAAGCATTTTAAAGAAACTGAATATTAACGGTGCAGAAGAAGCTTTAAAAGAAAGACAACACCACGAGGAATATATCAAGCATAAGAACAAGATTGAACTACAGGCTGAAGAAAGCGATCTTGAAGATGATTTTGAAACATAAAAAATGAAAATTTAAACTATTGAAAAACCTCAATTTATACCATTAACTTCTAGAGGTATTATTGTAATATCCTTATCCTATTTTACAAATGGAAATTCCTCTTTCTCAGCAGGGAGAAGCCTCAGAAATCTTTCTACCTTCTACCTGGTTTGAATCTCGCATTACCCTAGAGCAAATTCGTTACTGTTTTTCCAAAGGGATCAAAGAGATTCGGATTGCGTCGGGGTTTTTTACCCTCAAGGGCTATGGGTTAATTCGTAGCTATATCAAGGATAAACAGGTTTATCTACTGGTAGGAATTGACGAACCTGGAGAAGAGAGAGCTAAGGCTGCATTGGTCAAAGAAATCATGCGCCATTTAGCGATGGGAAGGGATAGGGATAGAAGAGCTAGCGTCATCAATTTAGTTGAAAAAATTGAGTCAGGAACAATTAATATTGTCGATGCTCGTGCTACTTCCCATCACGGCAAGCTCTACATAGTTGATGACCATACTGCCATTAACGCCTCGGCAAATACTACGGGAAGGGGATTTCTCGAACAGATCGAATCAGGCGGACTTTACTCACCAGAAGTTGTAGAACGTTTTGTTGACGAATACGGTACTAGACCAGATGTTGAGCTTATTCCTGCAATTATTCAGGCTTTACAGGAATTGGTTCAGTCTCAGGTAGCGGGATTTATCGTTAAGTTTGACGAATATTTTAATAATGCCTCCGATATTACAGGACTTTTACTCGAAGCCTTAAAACGGTGGCTCGAACAGGCTAGCCCTTGGGATATCTATCTCAAAACCCTTCTCGCATTAGAGCAGATTGAGCCTGTGAGAACTAAATATCCTAAATCTCCTGTCTCTTACCAAAGAGATATGATTGCCCAAGCATTAAGACAAATTAGAAATTATGGCGGGTCAATGCTGGTGGCATCTACGGGACTAGGTAAAACCGTAATGGGAACGCATATTGCTATTCAGCTTGAAGCGGAAGAATTAATTGATCGCGTAATTATCATTGCGCCAAAAGCCGTTCATAAGTCCTGGCATAAAGAAATGCGTTTAGCTAGCCTCAGTGATGTAATATTTCACTACCAAACGTTAGATACAGAAGATGCGACTAAAGATAGTGCATTAGACTTATGATCGGAAATTGTCGAAGAAATTACCAACGATACGGGAAGGTATTTGCTGATTTTAGATGAAAGTCACCAGCTTAGAAAACGTTATCCAGGTAGGTTTTCTAACCGTAAGAAAGACAATAAAGAACGTCTTGCCTTCACTCGCCTTAACGAGCTAGTCAACAACATAGGAAATAAAGGGGAGAAGGTTAAAACTTTACTCCTTAGTGGCTCTCCCTATGCCACAGATGTAGATAATCTCAACACACAGCTACATTTAATGCCCCATACCAAGCAAAGCACTGCTTTATTTCCAGATTACGATGACGAGGGGAAAATTTGGCAGATAGACTACTCAGAAGATTTCATCGAGCTTCCTGTGGTTCATAAACTGACAACGCCCCACGTAGCCAAATACTACAACGAAAGCGATCGCACTGAGGATGCTTATATTACTTTTGGCGATTCAAAAGGGTATTTTCCCGATGTCACCTTATACAATATGTACTCTCCTTTATTGTTTGAGGAGCAGATTAGTGACTTGATTGAGAAAGGTTACTTCGATCTAGATACGAAACACCCAATTTATCGAAGAAATATCTGCACTCAAATAAAGTTATCGTGGGGTAGCTCTCCTCTTGCACTCTTAGAGATGCTCGAAAGAGTCGTAGATACTCCTAATGGTCAAAAGGAATTTGACTTTTCAAAAAAGAAAAAATCCCAATTCATAGTATCTCGCAACGATCGTCGTCAAGCCCTTGAGCCAATTATTCAAAAGTTGACCAAACTAAAGCCAGAAGACGATCCTAAAGTTATCCATCTATTACACATCATCGATCGGTTCTGCCCTGATGAAAAAGTAATTATCTTCTGCGAACGCCTAGCAACTGTATATTATCTAAAACAAATTTTACAAAGCTTACAACCTGAACTTCGTATCTACAGTACGGTAAAAGCTCCCAAAGTAGTCAAAGGCATCAACAGCTACGAGCTTAAAAAAGATAAAGAGATTGAAAAAGCGATCGCACTGTTTGCTCCAGTAGCCAATGATGCCGTGGGTCGAAGTGATGAAACCTATGATATTTTCATCGGTACGGATGCTTATGGTGTTGGAGTTAATATGCAGGATGCTTGTGTCGTAGTTAACTATGACATTGCCTGGACTCCCATCGAGCCTACCCAAAGAGCGGGTCGCATTCTTAGATTTTGGCAAGAGCCAAGGCAGGTTCACGTATATACTCTTGTCCCTACTCTCAGCCAGCAGAACAAGGTTCAATATGAGTTATTAGATAAAACTAAACGTTGGGAGAATCTGGTAGATCGCCATAGCGTATCGCTTCAATTGATCGATTTGCCCGTTCTGACGCAGCAAGCATCCAGAAATCTTGCTTTAGAAGAATGGGCGCAAAGCCGAGAGAATTTACTTGTTGAATCGGGAAATTTATCTTTAGAAGCTGGGGAAGAAGATAAATGGGTATCGAGCTATTATCTACATACGCGTAAACTTCATGCCCATAGAGAATATGTAGAAAATCTCGATAGCGATCTAGTAAGTGCAATGGTTTACGAAGGGAAGAAACCACTGCTTTACTTGCTGGTTGAATATCAAAGCCAATATCATTTTTTACTTTACGATCCTAAAAACAAGAGCGTAAGCACGCCACAACCTGAAGCTCTTTTAAACTTAATTGAATGCTCTCCTGATACAGAGAATGCCATGGTCGATCTTAACGAAATTGAAGCTTTAAGTGATGATTGTCTTAAAGTTTGGTGCGAAAAGTACGATTATATTGTTGATGATGTCATGCGAGAATGTACTTTGTACTTGCAACCAGATGTATCAGCCCAGGAAATACAAGATTTTCTAGCTTAACCAATAATAAACTGACTCAGTTTTTTCATTACTATTATGAATATAGCTCTAGTCTTTAAATAAGCAGCCTAACGGCAGATATTAACCAAATAATTTTATGGTTAATTTTCTGATGGCAAAAAAGCTAAAATCTTTATTGGATAATAGTTTCATTCCGATTGAGTTTAATTCAAACTTAGTTTGTGGTAGCTGGCAGGAGTTAGAGGCTAATACCAACAATTGTCAGGCTTGTGAATTATATAAAGGAAGAACTCAGGTAGTAGCTGGTCGCTATAGCAAAACTAAAAATGCCGACTTGCTCATTATTGGTGAAGCACCAGGACAGGTCGAAGATGAAAAAGGACTAGCTTTTGTCGGCGATTCTGGCAAGTTATTAGATATTATGCTCGATGCGGTAGGCTTAGAGAATTATTACGTCACTAACGCAGTACGATGTCGTCCTCCAGATAACCGCAACCCTGTTAAGTCTGAGTGTCAAAGCTGCTGGAGATTTTTACAAAGTGAAATTGCATTAGTTAAACCCAAAGCTATCCTTTGTTTGGGCAAGGTAGCAGCGAAGACTGTCTTTGGTGGAACTGGTAAATTTGAGAAATTGATGCGAAGCAGACATCAGTTTTTTGAGTATCCAGTTTGGGTGGCTTATCATCCAGCCTATTTGTTGCGACAGCCTCAGTTAAGTTCCCATAGTCCTAAGTGGGAGACTTGGCAGGTTTTGTGTCGGTTAAAGCTTTATTTAAACGGCTTGCGCCTTGAAAGTAGCGATGAATAATATCCGAACAATAAATTAATTATGGTAAGAGCTACTAAAACACCTTCTAAGTCTTCTACTGTTAAGAGTAAAAAGAACGGGTGTACGTTGACTGTAAAACCCAAAGTATTGCTGAGTAATTTAACGTTGCTTAACGCAGCAGTTACGAGTAACCAACAGGGATTAGATCGCTTGAGTATTGAGGTAGGTGATAGTAAAAGTGTTTTCAGCGTTGGTGGAGATATCGGCGTTAGAATCACCCATAAAGCCAACAAAACCTCTAATTTTCCGCCGATTCAGGTTAGTTGTAGGCAGCTCAAAAGTTATGCTGGTGCGCTAGACAGTTCCAATCACAAACTACACCTATCTCCCGAACAAGTAACTATTTCCAATCAGAAACAGACTTACCAACATACTCTGATTACCTACAAGGATGTTATCCCAGAGCATAACGCAGATTTTACTCCCGTGGCTGAAGTTAAAGCTTCGGAATTCAAACAGGCTTTAGATCGGGTTGCTCCTTTTACTGACAGCGATCTTAAAAACATTGTCAGCGGTATCTGTCTTCAACTTAAACCAGTAACGGCTGAGTCGGAAGATTCTGACTCTTTAGAATTGACCGTAACAGGTATCTCAGAACCAGGAATGGGACATATTAAGTTACGGGTAGATTCGGTAGAAACTGATGATATGGCTGCAATAGATAATCTCATCTTAGTTTTGCCAAGAAGAGCAGCGACTTTTATTGCCAATAACGCCGAAGACTTTACTTTGTCTGTTTCAGAAAAGTCAGTGAGATTTAGTTGGGGAAATGTTGAATGTACCGTCCAAACTCTCAAAGGTAAGTTCCCCGATTTGGAAAAGATTAAAGCTACGGTCGCCCGAAACGATACTTCAGTAGAGTTTAATCGCAACGAACTTCAAGCAGCTTTAAAAAGACATCAGGTAGCATCTTCTGAGATTGAATTTAGAATCGATGGTGAAGAATGCACCCTGATTCAATCGACTGAAGCAGGTAGCGGTGCGGAAAATATTTACTGTAGTAATGACGATGCTAAAGAACCCATTAGACTTAGTTTGCCGATCGATTATCTAGTTAAGGTAGTCGCTTCAGTCAGATCGGAAACGATCGCACTTCAGTTGGATTTAGTACCTGAAGAGGGTGAGGACATAGCTTGCAACAATATCTCGATCGAGGATGATGATGCCTTATACTGCCTAACTCAGTTGGTGGCAGAGTGATTGGTAGTCCTGTCGGACGGGTGAAGAGAACAAAAGTACTCGAACTTTAAGTCTGGGTACGGCAAAAAATCTTTGAAGAGATGAATTTACCAATAAAATATCGACCGATTGAATTTGCTCAGGTCGTCGGACAACAAGTAGCCGTGGCGATCGCTCAAGCAAGTCTGGTGCAGACACCATTACAAACTACCTTTCTTCTAGTTGGGGCTTCTGGTTCTGGCAAGACTACTCTAGCTAGAATCATGGCGAGAAGCTTAAACTGTAAGGAAAAAGTAGGAGTCGAACCCTGTAATCGGTGTAGTAGCTGTCTGAGTCACCTTAGCGATCGCCATTTAGCGATTAACGAGATTAACGGTGCGGATAAAAATGGGGTCGATGATGTACGAGGTATTATTGAAAGGTGTCAGATTAATACCCTAGATTCAAAATATCGCGTCTTCATCGTCGATGAGTGCCATCAAATGAGCAAGCCCGCTCAAAATGCGATGCTCAAGCTGTTAGAAGATCCTCCTCAAGACACAGTATTTATTCTCTGTACTACCGAAGAAGATAAATTACTCGAAACTATTCGTTCGCGGGCAAGAATTCTGAGATTTGGGACTGTACCCCGCGATTTAGTTACGGGGTATTTGCTCAACGTTGCTTATCATGAGGGGATTTACTTAAGCGAACAAGAAGCGCAAAGGATTTACGAATACAACAAAGGTTCGATTAGACAGTCACTACAGACTTTAGGAACAGTTTGCGAAGGGGTTTCAGTTGCCGCTCTCTGTCCTCAAATTGCTAGGGATGAACTACAAAGTTTATTTGTCGCTTTTGAAAACCAAGACTATTTAGAGATCGACAAAGTTTTGCAAAGAGTTTGCCAGCAAGGATTTTATTCCAAACAGCTACTAACGGACTTAATAGATCTAGCAATTGAGATTATGGCGATGCCTGAAACCAGCCCCCATTTTGTGACTAATGCCAATCGAATTTTAAAGGTAATAATACCCGCGATCGGTAAGTTAGGTAATAGTTCTAATGTTCAAGCCAACTGTCGCTTGGCTTTGTATCATGCCCTAACAGTGTGGCAACCATCTGATAATAGAGAGATGGAAGTGACTCAGATCGATTCATCAAGTAATGTTTCTACTTTTACTGTATCTCAGCCTTCATCTGATGTATCAGCTAACTCAGTGCAAACTCTACCTCAATTATCTTCGAGTTTACAGGCTAATTCTCCAACTGTTGTAGATCGTCAACCGCTACAGCCTTCTGTACCTACAGCACAACATCAGTTTGCATTTCCTACAGGACACAAACCTTACGCTCCTTCTCAAAAATAGAGTGAGTAGCCAGCCATAAATATTGTTTGGGGCTGGCTGCCGCCAAATATTAAATGTTTTCACCTCATGCTATTTATTTTCACAGGAAACGATCGGGCATTAATCGAACAACAGATAAAACACATACTAGCCAACTACGGATTGGAAAAATATTCGACCCTAGAAGACATCAAACAAGCCTGGATTAAATGCCTTACTCTTAACTTAATGGGCGAAGTTACCGCCACAGTTTTAGAACTATCCGATGGGGAATTAAACAGCCTAAATTTAAGCCAAATTCCTCGACTCCATAAGTCAAAAAATCTGCTTTTTCTAGTTTTAGAAAATCTCGATAGCCGAACTAAATTAGGGCAAGCTCTCAAACCTTATATAGTTAGTGATTCTAAGTTACCTACCAATTGGAACAAGCAGGGCATAGAACGAGGAATAGACTTTTATGCTGGTCAATTTGGATTGAATTTGTCTTTCGAGGTCAAAGAGTATCTGCGCCACGCACTTAACAACAATTTTTCCCTGCTGCGTAACGGTCTGGCGACTATTGCCGTACTGTCTACTAATCCCAACCTGGCTTTAGTTAAAGAAGTAATTCCTTCTGAATATGCCAGTGCGATTGAACTTAAAGAAATGATTTTGCAACGCAGGCGTAGCGAAATTCCAGATTATGTTACTAAACTAACGGCTTTTACTGACGGTCGCGCTATTTTAGCAAGTCTGGGAACTCAGTTTACCTTGTTGATGCAAACTGATATTGGAATTTGCAGTAATCTCAATGATGCCGAGATTGCTATGTTTGCTCAAATCGGCAATGTCAAACGACTGTATTTTCTGCGTCGCGAACTACAGCATATTTCAGTTGAGCAGTTGGTTTGGCTCAATAACCAAATTGAAATTACCAAACACGAATTAACCTACAATGCTTGCAACCTAACGGCTAAACTAATGCTGATGTGCTGTTATTAGACGTTGATAGACTTTAACCGACCGATCTGATACTTAGTAATAATCTCGCGATTAGAATTAACCTGAAACTTATTTCTAATCGATTCCATGTGGGTATTAATAGTTGATTTAGAAATCTGTAACTCTTTCATAATGTCAGTTAGAGATAACCCTTCTGTATAAAACTCAGCAATTTCTCTTTCTTTAGGCGTGAGCTTTTGCTTCGTCGAATCTAGTTCTTTAAACAGTTCTAGTAAAGGTCCGAGTAAAATCATTTGGCTATTGTCAAATAAACCCTGAGAGTAATAAGTTCCACCACTCTTGACTGCTTTAATCGCGATCGATAATTGCTCTTCAACTCGTTGCTGCTCGACAATTCCCTGGCAACCAATTGAATATAGCTGGGTAATTAGTTTGTCTTGGTTGTGGGCTAAATAGATGACCTGGGTTTGATTTTCCAGAATGGATTTAATCAAATCTATTGTCTTTTCAGGCGAAGCCAACTCACTATTAACCAAAACCAGATCGATTCCTTTTAAAAGCTTTGAGAAGTCTCTTTCAAGATGCTGGGAGGAAATATTTTTCAATTCGTAGTCGGGGATATATTTCTGTAATCCCAGACCATAAAAAATATTGTTACCGATTAAAGCAATAGTCTTGGACATTGGCTGAATTTAGATTGAGAAGAGTATTCACTATTTTAATCGGCAAAACTGAGATTTAGAGTTTGGCAACTGCAAAAAGGTGTACCAATAACCTTTTAATGCTTTGAAATATTTTTCAGTTTATAGCCTAGTTCCCAACAAAGAGGCGATCGCCAAAGAAGAGTACGATCGCCCTTTAAAAACCGAATATATTCCCCATCTCAAACGCGATCTAAAACCAGGTTGGCTGTTTCCCCATCTATATAATCACGATGCTTTGCTTTATGGCAGATGGGAATATTGGCATCGACTCCAACTCGTCCCAGCAAATAAGTTTCACCTGCTGCAAGAACCAGATCCCCAAATAAGACTGACAAATATTCAACAACATATTCTGCCAAAAGAACTAATTCCGCCGATCTCCTTCGGTGAAGGTGGTGTTTTCAGTCACAACAAAGGACGCAAAATGCTAGAAATTTGCCTGGATAAAATGCTGACAAAAGGTGGTTATACAAGTCTGTTGACCAGAATAGAATATTTTCTGGACTGGTTGCTATACGGCTTTGGACATCCTCATCCCTGGTTTAGCCAATTACCTGCCGAACCAAGTGGCTGTGAAGGATGCAGCATGGTTCTATATCAGTTGTTTAATCTGTTTCATCTACTCTACCAACCCCAAGATTATTGGGGGAACTTAATAGTTGAAGCAAAAGGAAAGGGTTCGCAGAAGCATACAGGATATTTTCCCACTCCCAACACAGTAGCGATCGCAATGGCGAAAATGCTTTTTAGCGATAATCTAGACACTCGCCTACAAATCGGCTACGAACCTGCGATTGGTACGGGAGTAATGACCCTCGAACCTAGCAATCAAGTTTTGAATATGGTGGGAACTGATATCGATAAACTACTGCTCAAAGCCTGTCTGGTTAACTGGTATCTATATTGTCCGTGGTTTGCCATGCCCGTATTTTACTTAGTCGATCGCGTCGATCTTCTCTGGGGTAATTCCCTAGTAGGTTCAGACCATCCTAATGCTCCGCGATCGATTCATCAAAAATACTGGCGAGAAAAATATCTAGATATCTATCCTGTAAGTTTGGTAGAAAAGGATTGGTCGAAGGAAGTGCAAAAATTTATCGATTTGCAACCAGCCAAAGCTAAAGCTCCTGAGATTGTCATACAGGAAAGTAATTCCGAATCGAAGAAGCAGAAACCAAAAGGATTTAAACGACCACTAGGTAAGAAAAAATCGAAATCGTTATTTTAGCCGATCGGAACAAACATAATTTTGGAATTACGCAATTATGGATTTTTGTAATTACAAAAATTACCTCTAACGATAGCATTATATTGTTAATATTGACGGTAAATTTAAAAAGCTTGTTTTGTAAATATGGTTGGTGTAACAGCGTTTGAGTTTAGCAATCTTAATTACTCAGTAAAGACTTTAGAAATAAACGATGCCGATATACTTCAGCAGCTTTATGAAAAGTGCGCTGACTACAGCCACATAATAGAAGGAAGACCCCCCTCGCCAACAGCAGCTATAGAAGAATTTACCGCAGTACCAGAAGGTAGATCTTTGCATGATAAATATATGCTGGGCATTTTCAATTCGCAGGATGAGTTAATAGGTCTACTTGAGGGTATGCAAAACTATCCAGAAGACAAAGATTGGTGGATTGGACTTATTATGCTTGCACCTGCATATCGTCGTAAAGGACTACTCAACCCACTGCTCGAAGAATTCGAGCAGTATATAGCTCAGCAAGGAATGAACTATGTTATGGGTTCTGTTGCGAAGGTAAACAGTAAAGTGCTTCGTCTATGGCAGCAAATGGGATTTAAGATAGTTCGTCAAGTCGAGCGAGAATCAAACAATGCGAGATTACGTTCGTGGTCTATTATCAGACGTAAAGTTGGCTATTCAAACAATTAAAGCAGTCAATATTGAAAGTAAAAGACGTAATCATAGTCAACTGGTTTAAGCTAAATTTACGTTGATGGAAACCGTATGAGATCTATATAGATACTAAGGATCTTACATAAATTTTCTCTTTGAAATTATGTAACTCTATATTTCCATAATTTCGTATTTTTATAGTTATGTAATTACATTATCTTCTCTAAGTTATGATTTTAGTGAGACTTTTTCGACTGCGATAATTATCTTAGAAGCAGGAATGGTATCTTTATTAAGTGCTTGGAAGTTAGAACAAAACAAAGAGCAAATAAGATGAAAATTTCAGACGAAGATTTTAATGAACTAAAAGATTTGGAAGAAAAATTATGGAAAGCAGAAACTCGTTTTGATAAGAATTGGATGAATAAGGTTTTATCCTCAGATTTTTTTGAGATTGGTAGGTCTGGCAAAACATATACAAGAGAAATGACGATTTGTTGCGAACCTTCAGAAATACCAGCAGATCTTCCTCTATCAAATTTTAAAGTAAGTCTTATTAGAGAGGACATTGCTCAGGTTACTTATATTAGTTCTGTTAATTATCAAGATGGACTTGAAAAAGGCTTAAGAAGCTCTCTATGGTCTAAACAGAGCGGCGAATGGAAATTAGAATTTCACCAAGGTACACCACTTTATTCTGCCGAATAAACAAACTAAATTAGGAATCAGCTCTAATTTGCACTGGTAGTTATTTTAGTGATTTAAATTCACCCATTTTTCCCAGGCGAACAGTAATAATTTCAACGTCAGTAATGGCTCGATGAGAACCCTGCTGGGTATGAGCGGGAGTTATCCAAAATGTACCTGCTAAACATTTGTTGCCATTAGTTTCAACAACACCATTCAATACATAAACGTATTCATTACAAGGATGGGTATGAACGGGAATTATTGTCCCTGCCTTCATTCTTAGTAAATGGATCGATCCTTGGGGTACTGGTTCGGCTAACGGTAAAAAACTTGTCCCTGGAAATTTTTCTAGATTTGACCATGATGCAGAGTCAGTTTGAATAAAGGTTTGTTCTGGCATACATAGCACCTCATGATATGATAATTATTGAGTGAATAATATTCACTCCCATAGTTTACCATTAGTAGTTCTAGATGGAGAAGTTATCAAATTCGACCCAACCTCGTTACGATGTTGAGAGGAGATATCAAGCATTACTTGAAGCGGGGGAATTACTTTTATGTAATGGTTACGATCGCGCTAAACCTCAGTTGGTTGCTCAAACTGCTGGTGTATCGGTGGGATTATTTTACCGACATTTCCAAAACAAGCAAGAATTACTGACTGCCATTATGGTCGATCGTCTAAAAATTTTGCATCGCCAAATTCAGCAGAAAATTGAGCCAAACAATGACCCTAGAGAACAATTACATCAAGTAATAGTTTTAACATTACGCTATTTCCAGTCTCATCAAGGACTGATTAAACTGTTTTTTATGCAAATTGGTTATGGTAACGAAGTGGCAATTGAACAACTGCGAGAAACAAGACAGACATACCGCAGTATTTTGCAAACTATTTTAGAAACAGGAAGCGATCGCGGTTATTTTAGTAGCAACGTAGATATTCAAATTGCTCTGAATAGTATTGTCGGGACGATTAATTGGACGCTCTACGATTTATTGATAGTCAATAACGAAAATATAAAATCTGACGAATTGGCTAAAAAACTTTCCGCTCATTTACTTCGGAGTTTGATGGCATAGTAGCTGTAAATCGGCTTTGAATAAAGCTTATAGCCGAATCTAATTGAGCTATCTAATCTCAATAGGGTAATTCTATATTTTCAGAATTGTGTAATTACATAATTATGTTTCTTGTTCACGAACAAAGTCTTCCAACAAGTTATTAAGCAAAGTCTGTAAGTCCATTTTTTCAGGCTGAGTAGATAGTATGTAACGCGCTTTAGCTTTAACCTGTTTGTGAAGTCTAATAGTTGTAGACTCGTAATCAGGATTGCTTCTAATACCTTTAGGTCTACCAACCTTTTTTTGCTCTTCAATCTCAACAGGTTTTGATTCTGGTACTATTTTTAGTTTTGAATCGTTACTGATTTTAGATTTAGAATCGCTTCTATCTGAACTACCTTGTTCTTCAAGCTCAACGGTTGTAACTTCTTGTACATTAGACTTTTGTGAAGTCTCAACTTTGTTACTCTGTCGCGCTTCCCTTCGCATACGGCTGAGGTCTGCCAGACTGGGATTATTTTTCGCCATTGTAAATTTCTCTCCCTAAGTTTTCATAGCATTGCCAAGCGATCGCCGAGTAAGAGTCGTCGTATTTGTCTACCGTCACTCCAGATAAAGGCGATTTTTCTACTGCCGTATATTGATAGATCGTAGATTTGAAGATTGGAAGTTCTTCCATCTCTAATAATTCACGAGCTTCTTTCTCTTTGGTGCTGGGAATTTTTTCTCCTCCTCCTGGTCTTCTTCTGGGTGGAGGGGTGATAGTCAGCAAAACTTTGTAGTTTGTTCCGTAATCAATCAGCATATCTCTGGTTTTGAGCAGAGCCTCCATGTCCAATGCTTTTGGCGGAGTAGGCAAAATTAGGAGATCGTATTCCTCTGCCACCGCCTGAATCTCTTCCTTTTCTGGTCTGGCTTTGGTATCGGTAATTACGTGTTCTGCTTTTCGGATATGTTTTACCGAACCCTCTACGTTACAAACGTTAAACGGCAATAGTCCTTTCTCTGCCCACTGCAAGGCAGAACCATTTTTATCAGCATCAATCAATAACGTTTCCCCAAACCGTTGCATATAGGCTGCGATATGAATTGCTGTAGTCGTTTTGCCTATGCCTCCCTTCAACCCCAATACACAAATGTCCATATTGCCGTATTGTGCTTAAAATTTTACATCGCCCAATCTAACACCTGTAATTGTAAAATGGTGAAATTATAAAAATATGTAAATCTATAATTTTATAATTGTGTAATTACAAAATAGAAAGATGTTGGTATTAAAGGTGTTCAAACTCTGACTTTAGCAATTGCGATTGTTCGCTAATTCTGCTTATTGTAATTTCAGAATTACATAATTTCGGAATTTTGAGTTTTTGCAATTATGTAATTCTAAAATTTTAAATTCGCAGTTTGGCTTCAGGCTAGCAGGCTTGGAAGTTTGTCCGAATAGACTTATATCATGTAAATGAAGGCAATTTGCAATTTTATAATTATGAAATTGTGAAATTGTGAAATTATGTATTTATGTAAATACATAATAATACATTGTATTTATTTTAATTGTTGGTAATGAGAGTGAAATTACTAGGATAAGAACCGCGCCACATAGCGATTAAGGTCAATTTAGAGTTAATTGAAATTAAAGAATATTGCTGGAAGCCACGAGCTTTATAAAACAATATGTTGTTTGGATTAGATGAAACTAGATAACAACCAGCTTTTTGAGCATCAGCATCATCAAGAATAAGTTTAAGCAAGCCACTTCCAATACCTTGTCCACGAAATTCTGGTATTGTAGCAAGCCAAAAAATTTCATGATGGGGAATAGCGGGAGCTATAGGCTGTACTTTTTTGCCAATTTGCTCTAAGCGTTTTATTGCGCCGAACTCATTAAAATCAGCAGCAATTGTATTTATCTTTGCTTCGACATCAACAAAAGCCTCATCAAAAACATTTACTTCGGCTGGATACCAAATTACTGCACCTCGTTCTTGGGAAGCTAACAGCACTTCACCCGTTTAATTCCATCATCGACAAACACCTCAAACATTGCTGCTAAAATTTCAAGACGATTTTGCGATCTAGGTAAGATAAACTTCCACATCGGATCGTCAACAAAACCTCGCGCCAGGATACTTGCAGACAGTAAGGTTTGATTAGTTGAAATTTTTTCCATACAGATTAGCTCATTGCTTCTAATAGTTTTATGCGCTGAATTTGAGGACTTAAGGTTGAGTCTTTAATGTAGTAATGAAATTTTTCGGCAGATGCATCAATATCTTTAGTGGATGCTTGCAATGCGCCGTGAAAAATAAAGGGTGGTAAGAATTCCATTCCGACGAGAATAGCAGTTTGCTGGAGAGGTTTAAGAAACTCACCTATACAATAGCCGTTACTTCCTCCTAATTGATAGGATTCGGCTGAAGCCCCAGTTGAAATCGCACAAAGCCATTGTTTTCCTACTAAAGCAGTTCCACCAGAACCATAAGCCCAACCGTAGTCAAGCACATCATCAAGCCATTTTTTCATCAGAGGCGGTACGCTATACCACTGAAAAGGATGTTGAAATACAATGCGATCGTGGTTTTCCATTAATTGTTGTTCGACTTTGAGGTCAAATGACCAGTTGGAATAGGTGCTGTATACTTCGTGAATAGTAATTTGAGGATCGCTATTAACAACTTCGAGCCATCGCTTGTTGACGCGAGACTCGGCGATATTAGGGTGAAAGGCACACACGAGAATTTTCATAGAAATTATTGGGTAAACATTTGAGTAGGAGTTTGAATTAAATCGCAGCCGAACGAGCTTCATCTATCTTGAGAGTTGTGCCTGTAACAAATTTGGCATCGTCAGAAAGTAAAAAAGCTACAGTCTTAGCTAGTTCGGAATAGGTAGCTGGACGATCCCACATCAAATCCGATGGTACGTCCCATCCTTCTAGTTCTTCAATGCTGTCAGCTACAAAAAAAGGCGCGACTGAATTCATGCGAATATGGTCAGCCCGATACCGTTTGGCATATAGTTTAGTGAAACCTTCCATAGCAGCGCGGAGTGTACCGCTAAAAGGAGTTCCTAATGCTGGTTCTTGAGAGTCACAAGCGGAGATATTAACAATCGCGCCACCTCCTCGTTCTTGCATTGGTTTTGTTACCAATTTGGCAATGCGAACTACGCTTAAAAACAGCATTTTAAAATTTTCGAGCCACATTTCATCATCAATATCGAGCAAGTCTGGACGAGGCGGATCGCCAAAACTATTAACCACCGCATCGATCCTGCCGAATTTACTTAGTGTGTTCTCAACCAATCTTTCTAAATCTTCAGAAACCGAGATCGATCCTTGTACGGCAATACCATCTAACTCTTGCGCTAAATCTAAAACACTTTTACTTCGCGCCATTAATGAAACTTGATATCCTCGTGCCGCCAACTCTCTAGCACATCCCGCACCTATTGCCCGACTTGCTGCGGTAACGATCGCAACTTTTTTTGTATTCATTTATTTATGTTTTAGCTATTTTATATTCAAAGTCAGCCTAACTTTTGCTTACCGAGAAGAAAAACCCCTACAATGGCAAAACATTTATGTCAAATAAGAACAAATGCTGAGTGGGTTTAACCAATTCGCCGAACTAATTGCCTTTGTCAAAGCTGTAGAACTCAATAGCTTTAGTGCAGCAGCGCGATCCCTTGCGACTACTCCCTCTGCCATCAGCAAACGTGTCTCAAAATTAGAAGACCGTTTGGGAGTGCGTTTGTTACAGCGAACGACTCGCTCTCTTAGTTTGACCAATGAAGGGACAGCTTACTATGAGCGTATTTCGCGACTATTGCGAGAACTTGAGGAAGCCAACGATAATCTAATTTCAGGCGGTAAACCCCAGGGTAAACTAACCGTAAGCACTTCACTCGATTTCGGGCAATGGCTTTTAGTCCAGTCTATTCCAGAGTTTCTTCGGCAGTATCCAGATATTGAAATAGATTTACGATTGAGCGATCGCTTTGTGGATTTGGTTGTAGAAGGAATTGATGTAGCAATTCGCTTGGGAGATCTAGAAGACTCTAGCTTAATCCGCAGACATTTGGGACGGGCTAATTTTGCTCTTTGTGCTTCGCCAAATTATCTGAAAACACACGGTACGCCCAACACGCCACAAGATTTAATACATCATAACTGCCTTCGTTATCTGTTTAACGGACAGCCCGTATCTTGGGAATTTTTAATTGGCGAAACTTGGCGGACAATTGCCGTAAAAGGCAAATTTAACTCTGATAATGGTGGCGCACTTAAAAATGCTGCTCTGGCAGGTTTAGGTATTACTCGACTATTAAACTTTCAGGTTCATGAAGAAGTCGAGCAAAAACGATTGAAGTTGCTGTTTTCAGAACAATTACCACCAGGGCTAATGGTTCAGGCTTTATTTACCCATCAACGCAATTTATCTCCGCGAGTTCAAGTTTTCTTAAAGTTCCTCACAGATTATTGCGCCAAAGTTTTAATTTGATAATTTGGTTCTATTGAATTTGTGTCAAATTTAGATTTATACGATTTTAGATTTCGCAACATAGATTATAGATTTTTACAATTATATAATTTTGAAATTGCATAATTCTGAAATTATATAATTGCAGATTGCTACTTATTACTATCAGGAGGCATGGGCAGTAATTCTTCCGCAGCAGCAAGCCTGAGATTTAATTGTTCGGTTGTCCAGTCCTGCTTTTGAGTTTCATCTAATTTACTCAGGTCAATATAATTTTGTTCGCGAGACCTAATTAATTGAGCCTTTCGATTAGCCAGAACTGGACGAATTTTTTCTTTCCAGATTACGGTTTCTGCCTCGATTGCTCGCTCGATATCTTCTTTGGGTACGCCAATTTTACCCATGACTGGTCTTTTGACATCGTTTTTGTCACCGTAGCCAGGGTTTAAGATGATTGCTTTGCCTTGAGGAAAACGTTCGATCGCATCGACACTTATCAAAGGGATCTGATGAGTCTGCTGATTGATAGAAGTGGATGCTCCGTTGGGCGATCGCGAACGAGAAACAGAAGTGGTAGTTACAGTCTTATTGCCAATTTTCTTTGAGTATTCTTCGGCTGTTACCGAGTCGTTTGGTCCAAATAGCACGTGAGTAAATAGACCTGACACTAATGCTTTGCCTCGTTCTTTACCGTAAAGTTCAAAGAATTGATTTAAGCTTTGTGCTCCCAGAATAGGAATACCGCCGTTGGAACGGTATTCGTTAATGTGTTCGCTCAGTTTGGCAAATACCCCCAGACTAGTAACTTCGTCCAGACAATAGCAGAAGGGATTTTTCCTTTTCTCACTCAGGTTTTCGACAATAGTGAGATGCATACACATGGTAATAAGAGGGGCGATAATGCTACGTCGGCGATCGTCTAACTTCATCACCAGTAATTGTTTGGGTTTGAGATATAAAGGAATGGTACTCTTGCCAATCATGCAGGGCAGAAGGTCATTTTGGATAAAACCCGTAAAGGTAATTTCGGCTGTAGTCTTAATCGAAGCTGCGGTTTTTTCTGATTCTTTTGAAGAGAGGAAATTAGAAATAGTCGCAGCAATCCACGGGTCTAGTTTGCGATCGTCGTCCCGCCGTACTGCCCAGTCAAGACGCTCGACCAAATTCGGTAGTTGAGTAATAGCATAAACCATTGGCAAATCGGGATACTTACTAGATTTGGCAAGCTGCATCAATCCTGTCGCGAATATGCCTCCAGTCTGGGAGAAAAAGTCTTTTTTGCCGTCGCCTTTTCCTTGAGAATCAATCAAGATTTTGCCCAACTCCCCTGCGGTAGTAGCATCGCGGGGGTCTTTCATAAAGTCCAAGACGTTGATGACACAGGTGTAGTCTGCTCCAGGCGTATCAGGATCTTCACCCGTTTCTAATCCAACTCCTCCAGGGGCAAAAACATCTACGGTATAGCCGTAACGAGATGCCAAAGAAGTATGCAGCTTCATCTGGTCGCCTTTTTTGTCGTAGAGTAATACGCTGACACCTTGGGCAAAGAGTGCTTCGATAACGCGATCGATAAAGGAAAAGGTTTTACCCGAACCAGGCGAACCTAAAACAAGAACTCCCCGACCGATATCGGGAATCCAGGTCGTAGGCATAGTGTTGTGTAAAATCACCTGTAGTCGGGATGCCCATTTGAGTCCCAAAAATTTGTATGAGTATTTAGGCGTACCACACCAGGCTGCACTAGGGGTGCATTTGTGGCTAGCCGTAGCTTTCATGTGTTCCAAGGCTCGATTGGTAGCGTACAGTTTGTCCCAACGATTTGCCATTCTAGCTGAAGTAAGCTGAGGCTTTTTCTTTGCTAGAGAAGCCCAAATCATCAGCAGGGCAAGAATACCTGCCATAGCAGAGAGTTGAAAGAGTTCGGTTTCCCAAAGCTTCGGCTCAGGTTTAGGGGGTGAAACTGCTGCCTGAGTATTAGTAGGTTGAGCGATTCTTAAAAAAGAGTTCTCAGTCATTGCTTTAAAAAAACATTTCCTTTAAGAATCCGAACTGCCATAGCCAATTTGGTAATACCCAGCTAGATACCAAAGTGGCTGTCGCCAGCAGCAGCAAAAAGATTTTGGGAGTAACTAGATTTCGGGGCATGAACAAAAGACACGCTTTCTTGGGTGTACGCAACCAAAATAACAACCAGCAAACCGCGATCGCCCTGAGATTTAAACGATCTTGAATCGATCTTCAGTAGATGGTGTTTTTTATTCGGTTAAAAATATCCGACCAAAGGTACTAGCCGATCGCCAGAAAATATTTGAGAAAAAATGAGCCATAGATTTAGCTTTTACAGCAAACAGCAGAGCCAAGCTTTGCTCGAACGATTAAAGACCAGGCGATCGCCAAATTTTGCCTATTTAATAATCGATTGCGACGAGCCTAACGGCATGGCTTTGCAACGCGAATTGGATAAGTGGGTAACAAAGATAGAGACAGAAAGCTGTTTTATTGCTTTGGACACGGAGACAAAAGGACTGACTCCTGCACCTGGAATGGTTAAGACGATACAGATTGCTTACAGCGTAGATGAGCCTGTATTAATTATTGAACTACCAAAAATTAAAGATAAGACCAGTTTGCAAAGGTTGATGGGCAGTCCCAAGTTATTAAAAGTAGGACACCACATCAAGTTCGATATTTTGATGTTGAAAGCAGAAGGGATCGTAGTTAAAGGTCCTGTTATGTGTACTATGTTAGGTATTGAAGTATTAAAGGCTGGAGCTACCAGACAGGCTAGTTTACAATTTAGTGCTCAAGACCTGCTCAACATAAGGCTGGATAAAGCCGAGCAAAATTCTGATTGGTCGGGCAAGCTATCTAAGACTCAACTACAGTATGCTGCCAATGACGCGGGAATATTAATCGAGATTTTTACAGAACTTCAGCAGAAATTGGACGAGGCGGGTTTAACTAACATAGCCATTCTAGAATACTGTTGCTTGTTACCTATAATTGAAATGCAGAGTCGCGGAATCTATCTCGATCGCGATCGCTGGCGACAAGTTAGAAAAGAGTACGAACAAAAAAGAGACAGACTAGCGGAGAGAATTTATCGCGAGCTAAAGCGTGAATTTAATATAGTGTCTTCCTCACAGCTATTGAAGACTTTGCAAACCTATGGCATAGAAATTAAATCTACCAATAGCAACGTACTGATAGAACAGGTGAAAAAGCATCCTGTAATCGCTGAGATAATCAAATATCGTAGTCTCAATACTATTATCAACACCTTTCTTAAAGGATTCGAGCCATATATTCAGTCAGCCGTTCCCTGGCTTGAAAAGCCAGGGCTTGCGGCTGACCACCTTTCACGGTCAGATAATCGGCTTAGGGGGAACTGGTGGCAGATTGGGACGAGGACAGGCAGAACTAGCTGTCAAGAACCAAATCTAAGCAACATACCAAAAATACCTAAGATCAGAAACTGTTTTGCTGCCACCGACGGCTATTTGTTAGTCGATGCCGATTATTCTCAAATAGAATTAAGACTGGCCGCTAAAAGAATGAATGTACCTACTTTGATTGAGGCGTTTATCAAAGGCGTGGATGTTCATGCTTTGACTGGCTCTTATATCTACGATTGCGATTTAGAAGAATTAACGTTACAACAGCGCAAACTAGGTAAGATTCTAAACTTGGGTTTGATTTATGGCATGGGCGCAGAAAAGTTTAGACTCAATGCTGCTAAGAAATTTGGTGTCTATCTGACGACAACAAGATCTAAGGAGCTACGAGAAATTTTCTTTACTCTCTATCCAGAAATAGAGCAGTATCATCAATTATGCCGTCGTAGTTGGCAGCAGGGACATCAACAGGCAAGTTCGACATTAGGTAGGGTAAATGTTTGGTCGAGTAAAAGTCCCAAACTCAATCAGATTATCAACTATCCTATTCAAGCTGACTGTGCGGATATTTTGAAACAGGCAATCTCAAGCTTGTATTTAGAATGCCTGCATCAAAAGCTCGATGCTTACTTAGTTCTTACGGCATACGACCAGTTAGTGATTGAAGCTAAAAAAGAACAGGCACATTACGCTGCCCAGATTTTAGAAAAGGTGATGGTTGAAGCTGGGCGGGATTTGCTTGCTCCCGTTCCAGTCGTTGTCGATATTAAGATTGATAAGTATTGGAGTTAGTTTGTGTGTTGCGATTGCTTGTACTTCATCCACCACCCAATAAAACTTCTTCTGGTAATTTAAAGGGGCTGGTATCAGGTTTGGATGCGGGTTTTGCAAACCAAGCGTTGTTACGCATTGCCTGAATTGATTCTGAGGCGCGAACTGAAGCTTTATTTATTTGACTAACTTTGCTTAGTAAATAGTCAAAATCAATTACGGGCGAAAGGCGCTCGCTCTTTCGTTCTTCGACTGGAAGACTACAGTACCAATCAGTCAAACAAGTCTTGACCACATCGGCAATTTCTATGGGAGTACATTCTTCAGCTTCATCAATAAGCTCTACCCATTGTTCCATAGTCCAGGGCGTATGGTTTACTAGTTTTAGCCATTGCTCTGTATCCCAGGTAAAGCGATCGGTTGGAGGATTAAAAGTAAATTGAGTTGGGAAGTATTTGGCAAGGTAAATATTGAAAATGGTGTATATTTCTCCTCGATTGGGTAAATCTATCATCCAAATACCACCATCATCAAAACGACGTAACAGTTCTACTGGTAAAAGTTCGATCCGATTGACTGTGGCAATAGTAATTACGGGGGAATTATGTTCCTGCATCCAAGTTAAAAACTTCTGTACTATTCTTCTTGCTGCTCCACCCGATTCCCAGTCAGCAAGTCCTTTATCCCAATCATCGAGAAAGAGAATGGCATTGCCGATACTTTCTGCTAATTCTAATAGTTGAGATACTGCTCGATCGGGATTATCCGACCCCAAAATATCACCAAATGAAATACCCAGAAGGGTATAGCCTAAATCGCGAGCTATCATTTTCGCACGCAAACTCTTACCCGTACCTGGAGGACCGACAAATAGCATGGCTCTATGCGGTTTGATTCCATAGCGTAGGGCAGCAGGCTCGTTTAGCTTGGCAAGTTTTTGTAAAAACTCGCTCAGATTTTCGTTACCTCCTGCCGAAGGGATTTCGGGCTTGCTAAAGTACTCAAGATTGAGTTCGCTGTTGTTGAGCTTCGCTTCTTTTACCTTCAGGAATTTGTTGGCTAGCTCTTTTATCGATCCACTAGTTGAGAATTGTTTGAGTTCGCCATAAATATCGCCCCATGCCAATCCCTGACAAGCAGAAATAAGCTTAGTGTCAGGCTGAAAACCAAGTTGGGTATGTAAAACTTTCTCTATTTCTTGAGCTTTCGGTAAACCAAGCTCGATCTGTTTGAGTTTGAGACGTAGTTTGGGACTAAGCTGAATCCATTCTCCAAGTAAAATAATCTCGATCCCAGATTGATGTTCCAAACGGCTGGCGCAGTTATAAATTTGCGATTCTCTAATTGATTTTTCTCTGGCAGAAAGAAGCTCGAAATCTAGTAGATTATCAAATATGTATAATCCTTGAGACAATTTATTCTGTTGAATTAAAGTTAAGGGTGTGTCGAACTGTTGTTTGTTTTCAGCAATACCATACTCAAGTTTTTTTTCAACAAGATTGAGCCTAACGAGATTCTGATAACCGTTATTCCAATAAAAGATGGGACGAGCTTTATGGCGATCGCCGTAAATAGTCAGTAGTTGTTTTAATACCAGTTCGTAGTCGCTTGGATGAAGTTGAACGGTAGTTATGTTGGTGTTGTGAGTAAGCTCTAATAAATCGGTAAACATGGTCTATTGCTGGGTTGGGCTTAGTTTTAGATTGCCCATTTGTAGTGAAAAAGGCTACTCGCCTGGTGGATTGGCGATCGCTCTTTAGTTTTTAAACTTTAGCCCTGTCGGGCAGGAGTAGGTGAATAGATTAGAGAGTTCTCTAGTTTGTTCGACTAACGTTTAGTTCAAAATTTAATTGGAGTACTACAATACATGAATTACGTACAGCCTCAAGGTGCAAACGCACCCATGCCCCAACAGGTAAACCAACCTCAGCAGGGATATGTTCCCATGCCACAGCCACAGGAGAATCAACCTCAACAGGGGTATGCCCCCATGCCACAGCAGGTTCAGCAACCGCAAGTCCAGCAACCACAAGGTACTGAATTTTATGGTGCAACCATCGATCCGCAAACTATGGCGGTAGTTCAACAATGCTATGGCGCAAGTAACACTGCTCTCAACACGACCTTGAGCGATAGTTCTACAGTGGCTAAATCACTGTATTTCGGCGCAAGAGATATGTTCAAAACTCTATATGTCAATCAAATTAGCTCTCAACGTGGTTCAAAACCCACAACTCCCGACTATGAGTTGGCTTCAACTGTATTTGAACAAACTTTCGGCACTGTAGGTCAGCCAAGAGTCGATCAAATGCAGCTCTGCCTGACCATGAAGACTTTTGCCCCTAATATACTACCTGATTGTGTGCCTGGAAATAGACCTCACGAGGCTATCTTGAACTATATTCTTAATCAAAACTGGCATTCTCAGAATGTTCGTACCAATAATGGCGTTAGCCGCAACAATAGCGGTAACGGTAATGCCACCGCTGCTGCTAATCCATTTAACAACAATGGTGGAGCGCAATCTAAGGCAGCCGCTGCTGCTGGATTTGTTCCCCAACAGCAGGTTGGATTTATGGCACAACCGCAAGCTATGTACAATCCTCAACAAACGGCGCAAGCTGTAACTGGAGCTATGCCAAATTACGGAGGTTAATTGATTTAAAGTTGAGACTGATATCAAAAAATGTCAGTCTCAATTAACATAAAGAAAATAGCTTTGCCTCGTGTAAATATATGTGTAGTGCAACTTGTCTATACACAAATAACTTTTATTTCTAACTAAAACAAGGGTTTTTTTAATGAATAAAAAAGAATTAAAAACCTATCGTTCCCAAATTCTCGCTCTTGCTGAACGTTACCATGCTCCTAACATTAGGGTGTTTGGTTCTACAGTAAGAGAAGACAATACGAATGAAAGCGATGTAGATTTTCTGATTGATGTCTCGCCTAAGCAAACACTTCTCGATCTTATTGCCTTTACCCGTGAGTTAAAAGAGCTTCTTGGTTGTGAGGTTGACGTTGCTCAAAGCACCGTACTTCATCCAGTCATCCGTGATGAAGTATTACGTGAGGCTATTTCTTTAAATAACTTGTAAGGAATAAGCTTTCATAATATTTTTTTTAAAGACGTTCTGACTTTGCAATTACAAAGAAAAAAGTAAGTATCGATCGCTACTTAAATTCCAGGTCCTAAGATAATCCAATTTTCTCTGTTAGCAGGGAGGAAGGGAATTGGACCAATAAAGTAGGGAGTGCAGCCGAGGTCGGGAATACCTCGCTGGCAAATACGAAAGAAGATCGCTGTACCTGCTTCATCTTTTGTTTCATCAACGCTCCAAAGAGCTACCTTAAAGCCAGAACCAAAAGGATTGCGACCAGTAGGTTCTTTGCCACAATTTAAAATACCTAGTATGCCTTCCCCTCCATCTACGCCCCAGGGAGCTTCAGGACAAATATTAGCGTTATTAGGATCTTTGCCTAACATCCATCTGCGACCTTCAGAGAGAGTGCGGATATCGCGACCAGAATTCTCAATATCGTCTAGTTCGATATGAGCGCAGCTTTGTTGACAGGGAACTGCGTAACCAGCTTGGTTGCTACCAGAAACGCTCTGACCTGGTTTAATTTCTCCGTGAGCATCGCTCCAAATTGTGTCTACGCGAGAGATAAAGGCTAAAGTTGTAGCAATGGGGTTGGGAAAATCATCAAAAGATATGTCTGCTAATCCTTCGATGTCGCTCAGATACTCGTCTTTCCAATCTTCGTAATCTTCAACAAAGCTATCTCCAATACCCTCCACATCTTCTAAAGAATATTCGCTCAAATCCAAATTACCCATTTCAAATTCAGATACATCAAACTTAGGTGATTCAGTCTGAGCTAATTTTTTTACGTTTTTATTTAAAGATAGTTCTGAGGTCAAGTGTTGACGTTCTACAAGTACCCGAACTGGCAACTTTAACAATGCTTTATCTCGTTCGCCGTAGACTAAAGCGATCGCATCAGCTAAAGGAGTTACTTCTTTGATCGCTTGTTCTTTTAATTGCGGATTAGCCCTAATAAAGCTGGCTACGGTTTGGTTCTCAATAAATCCGAATTGGTCTAAAGTCACTTCTCTTTGTTGGCGACCCGATTTGGCAACTATTTCTCCCAATCTAAATCGACCTACCCCAAAGCTATCGTCAATATCTCCTAGCTTTAAGACATCAATAACTGCATCTCCTTTATACCACTGACGACCTAGACCATAATCAACATAAAGGTCGTAGTCGGCAGAAATAGCACCAGATTCGCTGAAGCTACCCAAAGAACGAAAAGTGATAGAACTAAAATCGGGAGCTTCTAGTATCCCTGCCGATGAATTATCTTCTCCCACCATTTCATAAGTAACGGTAGGGATACTCGTGGCTTTGACTGTGTTTGATAAAAAAATACTGAAGGTTAAGGATAGTCCCAACCCTACAGATGTAAAGAGTTTTAATAAATTCATGAATATAAATAAAGAGTTTAATTATCTTTTATTGGCAGGGCGAATCCACAGCGCACACCATCCCGAATTAACTGACTTGCCTTCTAATGTAAGAGTCACGTCTAAGTTAGCTGCTTCCTGTTCGCAAATTAGAGTTTTTCCTTTGCTAGTTAGTCCTCGACTATTCCAGCGAGCCAAATCTTTAGCTAACTTACCCTCATCTGACTTTGCCCAGTGTAGTAAAGCGGTATCTGCGTTACTTAGTCCAGAATTACTGTAGCGGTAATCAACATAGCTACGGGCAAACCAGCCACCAATGCCAGCAAAGAGCATAGGAATCAAAATATACAGACCTAGCCGACTCATTGCCAGCCAGTCATTTACAGCTTTAGTGTGGGCAGCGTGCCTCACTAACTTGGCTACCGAACCTGAAATTTTTGCCTGAGTGAGATTGAGACTGGCTTCCTCTACTGTTTGAAGGTTATTAGTCAAAGCCTGATACTGATTAATCAGATCCTGGCTGTAGGTACGAAAGCTAGTGTCAATCCGTTGTTGGTTGGCGTTAATCTGTCGCTCGAACTTAGCTTCAAAACCATCAATTAATAGATTGAGAATCTGTTCCTGCTTGTTAACGGAATTTTCGATAGTTTTAAACTGTAAGAGAAATGCCCAAAGCGGGTCATTTTTGTCTAACTGCTGCTCCTCTTTAAATTCGAGTAAAGACATCACTTCTGACTTGTCTGCTAAATTAGCCAACTGCTCGATAATAGACGTAGGTGGGTTTACAGCTACAGTTGAATCAGCGTCTGGAGATTTTAGAGGCAGGTTGGGAGGGGGTGGTAAAGGGCGAAGATCCCGATCGCGTTTCTCGTTCATTGTTTAAGCTGGATTAGCTAGGGAAAATATTTGGATAAATTTAGCGCACTGACTATCTAAATAGGTTTTCAAACGATTGACCGAAAGTTTACTGCTGGTAGTACTGCTAATGTATTTGGCATAGGCTTTACCCGAAGCAAAAGTAGCTTCTCTTTCTCCTCTCGGCATAGTCGCTAGCTCTAGCTGTTGAGTCTTTTTGACCACTTTTTTCATATCCGCACTAAGTTCACGATTCCAATGGTTGTCGATCCCTTTGTTTTGAACTAAAGTGATTTTGAACGCTGGATAGTTATCGACCAGAGTTTTGAACAGATTAAGACTAGTATCATCTCCATTAGATAAGTACCAAATGTAGATCTGAATCTTCTCTGCTGTTAGAAATTCTGACTGGTTCAGACCATTTTGGGTAAGCCAAAACAGTAACTCCTTGTGAGAATTACTGGGCATATTAACAATGACATCTTGCTTTAATGCTTCCTCAAAAATGCGATCGACCTTAACAGCATCGGTACTGTGATTGACCATAATTTCATTACAGGCATCAAAGGTAACGTCCGTGACACCTCCATATAAAGATGAGACATCTTGTTTGTCGGGGTCAGTGTCAAAGAGAGTAAACGGTCTGGTGTTTGATGAATAAAAATGGCATACTAGAGAGCTAAAAAAACTCTTACCAATATTGCCTCGATTGCCGACAATAAAGTGAATTGTATTCATGACGTTTAATCATTATGTAGTTTAGATTTGCGGTAAACAAATAAATTTAAGCAGCTTTGAATGCTGACTCGGACATACTCAGGTTTAAACCGATACTGTTAGCTAGGGCGATCGCTTCTTGCTTGGTTTGTAGGTTAAGAGTTTGGACGATGACTTTTAAGCGATAACCAACATTTAACGCGCTGTAGTTGACTATTTTGCCGATCGTATTATGGGTGTGACCTTGAGCAGCCAAAGCCAGAATACGGCGATCGATTTCTGCCAACTCTGCTACTGCTCGACGCTGTTCTAGTAAGGGTTGAAAGACGTACTGATTGAGCTTTGGCTTTACTTGAGGACAAATAAAGACACTACCAACAAAAGCACACTGAACTGCTAGAGCAAGGTTGTCTGGAGCGTTATGCTCCAGACTAATATAGGAACTATTGCAGTTAAGAGACAGAAGCAGGGAGTTGTGATTGGCAATGCGGTCGCAAAGAATTAGTTTAGCGCGAGGGAATTTTCTTAGCTGGCTGCACTTGTCTGAATCTAATATTTCGCCTTCGACAATTAGAACAAAGGTTTTTCCCAAATCCTGTAGAAACTTAGCTGAATTCAGGCAGTCAAGATAGTTGTTAGCCGTGTAAATTTGATGTTTACCAACGCTAGATAAAAAGGTTTCTAGACCCCGAACGATAATACTATCCGTATAAAAAATTAAGATATGAAGCATTGTTATGAATTTAAATAGATATATGCAAAAAATACAGTGAAAGTGTCAATAGACCTATTTAAGACGCTCGAACTACTAAACCACTAAAAAAATTTTATGGTAGCGACTTAAGTAATCCTCACGTCAACATTATGAATCTCGTATAGTAGCGATCGCCACCAGAGTAGATACTTCAAAAGGGCATAGTTTATCTTTGCTTCATCTAGACAAAAAAGATTTATCTGAGCTTTGTTTGACAGAGTATTTTCGCTATTTATTTTTTTATGAGATTTGAAATGAAATAATCAAATACGTCTGACGACGTGATAAAAACGCAATGTAAGAAAGCGAGCGTATAAACTTATGCTATTTGACCGTCCTGAGTTAGAGTCTGGGGAAGAATTAGAACAGCTAAGCAAAATATTAGAAGCCGAAGAGGGCAACAGAGAAGAAAGCGATCGGGCAATAGATGAACATTTGACTCAGATAATTTTGAGAAGAGAAGGTGAGTCTAGAAAAGACTACGGAGCGAGGGTAGACAGGTTCATCAGCTATCTTAGATTTCAAGAGGATACAAGCTATATTTCGGCTGAAATTAGCAGACTTCAGGCTCTTAAAAAATCGAGAAAGAATTTAGCTAAAAGACTGATGAATATGATTTTATATCGTCTTGAGCTGAATAAGATCGACAAAATAGAAACTAATAAATATAAAATCAGTGTGGTGGGTAAAGGTGGTAAACAGCCAGTTGAAATTGATTACGATGAGACTCACGATCTAGATTTGTTTCCTGAAGAGTTTGTTAAGTCCAAAACAGTAAAAACTGTCGATAGAGATGCCATAGCCGATTACCTTAAGGCTGGTAAATTATTATCTTGGGCAAGATTAGTCGAACGAGGCAATCGATTGAGTATTAAATAAAAATCTTATTCGTAACTACATATAAGCAAGTAGCTTTAAGGATTAAGATATTAATCATCAATCGAGTTATTTTGATGATGAATAAAATTAGTAATAATCCAGTTCTTTTTCTAGACTGGATTTTGTGCTGCTTGTTCGGCTTTCTAGCTTTATGCGGATTTGTAGCGGTATTTCTCGTAGCCGACAAACATTTACTAATCGGCTCTACTTTTGGTTTATCATTAATGTCTTTAATCTGGTCGCCGTTGTTCCGTAAGACAGGTTCAGTCAGAGCAATTTTGATTTTGATGACTTTGTTTATTGCTATTCTCTGAACAAACAAGATATCCAGCACAAGTACCACTTTATAACCCTCTTTTATGACTATGGGGTGATAAAATCAGAAAAAATAAGAACCAAATGCTCTCATGGTCACACCGCAAAGAGAAGCATCACCAACAGTAGGTTTTATCGATAATTATTGCCAAGCATATCAAAACCTATTTTCTGATGTAAGAAATTATGAAGCATTCAAATTAATACATCTAGGAATGCTGTCAGAAATACCAAGAAAATCGTTACCGAAGATAGCCAGAGCAGTAGGATTAAAAGATAGCCAAGGATTAAACTATTTTCTTAAAGAAGCTCATTGGAATGTAAAAAAAGTCCAAGAAATTAGATTATGGCTGACGAAATTATTAATCGGAGAGAGAGAAATAACTCTTTGTCTTGATGAAACAGGAGATGCCAAGAAAGGAAAAGCAACAGACTATGTAGCCAAACAATATATTGGTAATCTAGGAAAAACCAAAAATGGAATCGTTTCAGTAAATGCTTATGCAGTAGTAGAAGGCATAACATACCCTTTAATATTTAAAATATTTAAGCCTAAAAAATGTCTCAAAGCTGAAGATATATATAAAACCAAACCACAGCTAGCTGGAGAAATAATTAAAGAATTACAAAAGTGGAACTTTAACATTAAGTTAGTATTAGCTGATAGTTTATATGGTGAAAGTGGGGATGTAATTACAGCGTTAGAGCAATCGAATCTAGAATATATCGTGGCAATCCGCTCGAACCATAAGGTTTGGATGTTTGGGAAAGAAAGAAAAAGATATAATCGGTGGCAACCTTATCAACAAAAATTATCTCGAAAGAAGAGTGAAACTAGATATATTAGAGAAATTATTTTTGGGAAAAGAAAACATATTCGCTTTTACCAAATAAGTAAAAAAGAAGACAAAAATCCCGCCCCTAAAGATACTTGGTTCATCATGACCAATAAAAAAGGTAAAATTTCTAAGACTATTGCATCAGAATATAGTTTGAGAAACTGGATTGAATATGCTTTTAAGCAAGTTAAAAATGAACTAGGTTGGGCAGATTTTCGAGTTACAGATTATCATAGTATTGAAAAATGGTGGGAATTAGTAATGAGTAGTTATCTTCTTGTTAGTATTCAAGCTAACTATTTTCAATTAGAAACTATTGCTAATGATTCTGAACATCATGCTTCTATTGTTGAATCTACTGCTTCTTTTCCTTTTTCTAATCACCCTTGGTGGGAGTCTGGTCATACTTGGAAGAGTTCTTTAAATAACTTAAGATTAATTATACAACCGTTCATCTTTTTCCATCTAATTCAACCTTGGTTTGACCTATTTCCGAGTCAACATCTTCAATTTGGTTTCTCTAAGTTAATCAACATCATGAATCAGTTTCGTGCTTCCCCTTTTTCTCGAAATCACCCTAAGCATCATTTAACCTCTATTGCTTGCTAATTCGATATTTTTCCCCATAGTCATAAAAGAGGGTTATAAAATTACCGAAATGTAGTTTTACAGAAGTCTTGATTTTGTATATACAAATACGTATATTTAGATTATGGAGTTTGAGTGGGATGAAAATAAGAATCAAAGCAACATTGTCAAACATGGAATTGATTTTGAGCAAGCCAAGGAGATATTCAAAGACCCAAATTTGTTAACTTATGAAGATACTCGCTTTGATTATGGAGAAACTAGAGAAATTTCGATTGGACAACTGCTTTTGGCAACTCAGCAGAGAATAATCATTGCATTAGTGGTTTATACCGATAGAAAGGGAATAATAAGGCTAATTTCCGCCAGAAAGGCTAGTAAACAAGAAAGGAAAGAATATGAACAACAATCAGTTTAATCTAGATATGTCTTTAGAGGAAAGAGAAAAAAGACTAGT
The DNA here is from genome assembly GCF_000756305.1 of Myxosarcina sp. GI1. Taxonomy (NCBI): domain Bacteria; kingdom Bacillati; phylum Cyanobacteriota; class Cyanophyceae; order Pleurocapsales; family Pleurocapsaceae; genus Myxosarcina; species Myxosarcina sp. GI1. The sequence continues at coordinate 122,275 of NZ_JRFE01000058.1, read as the reverse complement.
AGAAATGCATGATGAAGACATTGACTTTTCCGATATTCCAGAATTAGACGAGGCATTTTTTAAGAACGCCAAACTAGTTAAGAGGCAACCAAATACAGAAGCAATTTCCATTCGTGTTGATACTGAGACTTTGGAATGGTTTCGTACTACAGCAAAAAATCATCCAGAAATTAGAGGCTATCAAACCTTGATTAATGATGTGTTGAGAACATACGTAACTCATCAAATAAATAAAAATAATGACTCTCAACAGTCTCCAACTTAGAGAAACTCAGAAAATCTATATTTCTTCGGATTTCGCGAACGCTATAATTACACTGGAAATAAATAGCTTTTTCCCGAACATAAAGACAATGGTTCATTCAATTAGTTGTAGCTGTGGCAAGCTTCAAGGTCAGATTAAGAATGTTAATAATATCAATAGATGTGTTTGCTACTGTACCGATTGTCAGGCATTTGCGCGATATCTCAAAAAGGGAGGGGAAGTTCTCGACGAACAGGGCGGAACTAGCATCGTGCAAACCATTCCAGCAAATGTCGTTTTTGATCGAGGCACTGAAAACCTTGCCTGTATTCGTTTAACAGATCGGGGTTTATTGCGGTGGTATGCAGCTTGTTGTCATACTCCGATTGGCAATACTTTACCAGACGTTAAATTCTCTTTTGTGGGCTTAGTTCACAGTTGCCTCGGTTCAGATCTGAATTTGTTAGACGAGACTTTTGGCTCGATAAAAATGTATCTCTATACCGCAGATGCATTGGGCGAAAATAAGCCGAAATCAAGAGGTACTTTTCTGGGAACTTTACGGATATTGGGAATGATCTTTAAAGCCCGCTTGACTGGTGCTTATAAAAACACGCCATTTTTTGTTTCAGGAGCTACTAGCACTCCCACAGCTACTCCCAAAGTTCTTAGTGAGCATGAGCTTGAAGAAGCGATGAAAGTAAAGCATTGAAAATAAATTAAAATGGCAAGAAAAATATTAACGATCTATTACTGCTTTTACTGCTTGGTCTTTAGTTTTTTGGCAAAAATTTTCTTATTTTCATCTAAAACATTACTTTTCAGCAACGCCTTTTAATCTTAACGACTGTGTTTATTGCTTGCTACTAGCCAATGACAGCTAAAGTTAAATTTTAATATTAGCGAGTTTGACAAATTCTCCCCAAGCATCAGCTAGACGAATCGGTAGATACTGCTCGATAAACTTTTTTTGGGCTATGGACGAAAGGCTAAGTTGTTCTAACATTTGGAGGCTCATCGCATTAGTATTAAGCAATTCTCCGTTCCAATCTCGGAAAAATTGCTGAATTGCAGTTTCAATAAAGGAAGTACTGCCTCCACAGTAAATTATGCCATCGAGTTGACCTAATGGTGGCAGCATTTCCCGTAACCAGCGCGATAGTAGTTGCCAATATTCACCGTTAGCCCGCTCGATCGCAGCTAATATTGCAGCTCGTTCTCGTTTTTGATATTTAGTATTGGTGCTACGAATTAGGTCCTCGATACGAATCTGGCTGGTGAAGCCTCGAACAACTTGCTGGCAGTTCTCTCCAACTTCGTATATAGCTTGAGAAACAATCGCCTTCTGAATATCGTGGCGATAAAGACCGCTACTATACTCGGCGACAAGATCTAAATAGTTATAAAAGCCCAGGTCGGTAGAATGGGAGTTGCGATGATTCAACCTGCCGTTCTCAATCAGAAGCAAGCTAGTATTTCGATAACCAAACATCAGATAGGCACAGGTTTGGTTTTTAATGGTATCGGCACTCATAGTACGAGACAGGAATGAATACACTCCACTGCCTTCTGGTTTAAATCCGAGGCTGCTTTCATTAATCTGATAACTTACCCCACTGTAGTTAAAGTTCTGTAGAGCCTTTGATAGTTCCGATTGAATAAACTCTCGATCGTTTGCTTCAGACATGGGCAAAAGCAATGTCAACTTTAATTTGAATTGGTTTGGTAAAGACTCTTCGTGAGCGATTTGCCCGATAACTCCTAACGTTTTGGGAATCAAAGATTCGGACTTGAGTTGGCGCACACTCGACTGCACTTTTGCCTGAACTGCTGAATCACCGACGAGATAATACTGCTCGTCATCTGGCAGTTTGATATAGGTTTCTTCAACTTTTGGCGCGATCTCCGTAGGACAGATAACTGAACTGGTAATCGAATGTTTGGGTTTACCTCTTCTACCTTTGAGGTAAAGACTTTTGGTGCAGCTCGTACCAGGATCGATTACCAGAGTTAAAGTTGTTACCTTAGTTTTAGCGGGTGGATTAATAGTAGTAGAGACGGTTTGATTTGTACTCATAATAGTTACGCACTAGTCTCAGGACTAAAAGTTGCTTGGTATTCCAATTGACTTACCTCTTCATAGAAGTTGTCGTATAGCTGCCACATCTGTTCTGTCCAAGATTCTTCCTCATCTGGTTGGATTTGGGTAAGATTTTGACTTATTACTAAGGGGTCTACACCTTCAGTTAACTGCTGTTTAAAACGATTGACAGTGGCTTCTAACTCTTGTAAAGGCGTTATGTTGCCTATCTGAGATTTATGTTGCTGCTGTTCGGTTACTGTAGACTGAAATACTTTGGGAATGGAAGGGTAAGCTACAGAGTTGGGCGGTTGAAGACATCCAGATTGAAAATTATCGAAGAGACTTATCCCCGTCAGAACCTGAATTATCTCTATTTGGCTTTTGAGCTTACTCAAAGATTCAACCACTATTGCCTTGAAATTGGGATCTTCAGGAGATACGACTAAGGGTAAAAGAAACGTTTCTACTATTTGTTCTACTTTTTGGCGACCATTGAGGCAATGTCTCTGCTCTTGTAAATATTCGATCAAATTTTGAGAATACAATGAAGACTTAAAATTCAATCGATAAAAAATTGTCTCAGGCTTATTGGATTGAGAAGTTTGATTCTCCATGTTAGTAGTAAAACTCCCATCAGTCTAATCTCAAGTATTTTCTGTGAAGTAAGTTTTAACAGTGATCTGTATCTTAAAAAAAGTGTGTAGCCAACCTGTCAATAAACGAGTTGCCTTTAAATGCTCTAACAAGCTTATTTTCTTTTTATGGGCAGAAGTTGTTTTTTTACTACGTGACTATTGCTGACGCTGAGAATAAACAAAATATTATTCTTAGCTTGTTTTATGCAGCCAATAGTTAAACGCCTCAGATTTAGTAAAAAAACTAGATATCAAATAATCAATATCAAAACCAAAACCCAGATTCCTACATATGCTGCCATCTGCCGTTGGGGAATTTGCTACAGTTTGGCTCAAGGCACTATTCCCTCCCCAGTACCTCAAGTGTTCGATTCTAATTTAGAGATTACTTGGGAAGCTTTTGTCGGAGATACTGGTGCAGCTATTCCTGCTGCTCTGGTTCAGTTTTGCCATCAACACAATTTGCCTTTGGATTCAGAATCGCTCAAGAGACAATTTGAACTACATTTGGCTAGAGGAATCGCTTATCTGGTAGGGTTAAAACTATCTGGAATTGAAGAGTTAATCGGATTGGCTTTGGTAGATCGTTTCACCAAGGCAGAATCAGAGGCTAAATCATTTCTGTCGCCTACAGCAAACAGAGCAGCTACCGAAGTAACCGAAACTTCAACACCGCGATTAGAGATGGCGAGGAAACCTCGCCCTCTCTCGCGGTCAAGATGTAAACTCGAATCAGAAAAGACACAGCCAAAATCGGATTCAATTAAATTGGTTTGGCAAGTACCAGAGAAAGTCACAACAGGTAAGAGGAAAAAGCAATCTGGCAAGAAGTAAAAACTACTAGCCATAGAGCTTGCGCTTGAGAAAACTAAACAATTAACCAACCACAGATTTAATGTTTAGTTATTCTCAAGACAATCAAACTCCCCTGGTAAATTCTGAACTCAAAAGCTCTGAACATCAGGGCAATCGCGACCGCTCGCAAGAGCGTTTAATTCAAAGTCTTTTTCTATTGCCCAACTATTGGAAACTCGTACCTTGTATTGATAAGCGACCTTTGGGTAAAAAGTGGCAAGATAATTATTATTCACCCCAAGGTTTGTTTCGCTCTTTGTCTCAAGAAGGTAAAGTTTTGGTTAGAGGCAAACATGGTCTGTATTCTGTCGTTCCTAATGGTTATAGCCTGCTGTGCGGTCATCAATCAGGCGATTGCGGTTGCGGAGCAAGTCCGAACAAAGGCGATTCGGTTCGCCGCATGTACTCAGATCGCTATCGCTACTTAGTCGCCATTGATTGTGATTCTTATGAAGCATTAAATCAATTTGAACAGATGAGGTTTCCAACTACAGTAAGCTATGGTTCGGGTCTCCCTGGACACAGACAGTATCTGTACTATGTCGATCGACCAATTAAAAGTTTTAAGTTGACGAATGGTTTAGAGGTCAGAGGTCGGAATTTACTTTCTACTTTGCCGCCCTCCGTTCATCCGATAACAGGTAAATATCGCTGGCTGATTGCTCCAGATCGATGCGAGATTCTTACTATATCTAGTCTGTGGTTAAACCAACTCAGACCGCAGCCTAAAACAGAAGTCTTTAAATCGAAAGTGTTTTCTAGTAGGACTGTAGAAGAATTGATTCGCGCCATCAATCCTATCTATGCAGATATTTATGATGATTGGATTCGAGTTGGTATGGCTCTAAAAGATTGGGATGAAGGATTATCTGGACTATGGGACGAGTGGAGTCGTAGTTCGGGTAAATACAAGCCAGGAGAATGTAGTTATCGCTGGTCAACTTTTAATGGCTCAGGCATTACTTTTCGCACTCTTTACTACTACGCCAGAATTGGCTAAAGCTTTGCGATCGCCAAATTATTATTTTGAATTTATGCAATTGCAAAATTATGGAATTACATAATATATCTCTATCTAGACTGTCACTATTTGTCAGAGGTAGGCGGAATATAGTGCGATCGCTTTGATTTAAATAGATTGTAACCTTGTCAGGCAATAGTAAATGAAATGTTACAAGTATTAAATTATGATTTTAGGTTTTACAGGGCATCGACCTGCTTCTTTGTCTGGCAGCTATTCGGATCGTACTAATCGAGCCTTACTAAATACTGCGGATTTTATTCTGGCTCAATACAAACCTACAAAGGTTATATCGGGTATGGCTTTAGGTTGGGATACGGCAGTAGCTCAAAGTGCCATCGATCGTGGTATTGGTTTAATCGCAGCAATTCCATTTAAATCTCAATCTTCAAAATGGCCACCACATAGTCAGGACAGATATCAAAAATTACTGGATCGAGCCGAACGAATCGAAATTATTTCTTCAAGCGACTACAGTTTACAGGCAATGCAGCAAAGAAATCAGTGGATTGTTAATTACTGCGATTTACTTATAGCGTTGTGGCATCAAGATAGAAGTGGAACTAAGAATTGTGTAGATTATGCTCTAGCAATAAATAGACCAACTTTTAACTGTTGGGAAACATTCAAATACTTTTATCATTACTCTTAATTTTATTATCTACCCAGGTTTGTTCTATCCGAACAAGTTTGGGGAGGCATCCACTGTTTAGTCAGCAGTGGATAATTTTTTAGCTGCATAACTCTAAACGAGTTAGCACCGAACACAACTCCAGTCGGGTTGGTTGTGGTTCTGTCGAACCTAGTTAGGTGAAATTTTAAAATTAGGTTTACTAATTATGACTTATACAAATTATGCTCCCGCAGTTACTCAGGTTCAAGGCTATGTGCCAAGAATGCAAAGCTATACACCTGCACCTGCTTCCGCTCAGAAGTATACGCCCTTGCTTAGTCAGGTTTCTGGACAGAGCAAAACTGTTACATCACCAAAGGCTTTAACAGAAGCCCAAATTGTATTTACAATTGTGAATTCTGAAATAAACAAGTTTAAACGTCAAGGTCAAAACATTGACGCTAAAGCAATTAAGCTTACTTATCAACAGTACTATGCAGGCTGGAGTAAACAGCAACTTTTACAAGCTGCATATGCGCTCGTAGAGATTTACGACCAGCACACCAAACAGTGGCGTTTGATTGCTAACGAACAGGAGTTACGTAGTAAACAGGTGCAATTTTCCAAAAGATACCATTATTTCAAGAATAGACGTGCTGCTGCATAGTTACGTCAGGTGGATATTCAGATGAATATCCACTGCGATCGAAGCTGTACCTGTGAAAAGGTATAGCTTTTTTTATTTGGATTATGACAGACAATAATAAGCTTAATAGCTACACCCAATGGAGATATAGCCCTGTCGGATCTGAAGTAAATGAAATTGAAATAATTTTAATATGCTTATGTTGGAAATTAGTGGAGATATTTTCGACCGAGACTCGTGGTCGTATAAACCTACTACTCCTGAGATTGCTTTATGTGTCACGACTAATGGAATGGTTAAAGCTAACGGTCAGGCAGTAATGGGAGCGGGTATGGCTAAAGCTTTCACGAAGATTTATCCTCAACTGCCCGTGATTTTGGGTCAAAGGTTAGCTTGTGGAGGCAACCAAGTCCATTATCTTTTGACTCAGAATAATGTACACATTCTCTCCTTTCCCACCAAACACCATTGGCGAGACGCTTCAGATTTATCTTTGATTGAAAACTCGGCAAGAACCTTAGCAGAATTAGCTATTCTCAAACCCTACTGTACCTTCATTCTGACTCGACCGGGTTGTGGTTTGGGTTGTTTATCTTGGTCTGCTGTAAGAAACTCGATCGCGACCATATTGCCTGATAATTGTTGGGTTATCAATCGCGATCTTTAAACATCAAAAACTGCACTAATTTGTGCAAATTCGCTGCTATCTCGTGCGAAATCTTTCTTTAACATTTGATTTTTGTCGAATTTATCGAAAATTTTGAAGCCACAGATACATAGCCAAAATGAACAATTCAGCACAAAATTATATAGTTATAGTGCTATCTGCGATCGATAAAATCTAATTATTGTCTGGAATTTGCTCGAAAATACCTTGGATAAGACAGAATTTATTTTGACAGCAAGCAGTGCAAGTATCCGTACATTTAATACTATTGTACTTAATGACTAAAACTTGCTGCTTGCCGAACCATTTGACTCAAAATAGACTATTTGGGAATTATCGACAAAAAACAGTTATAAATCAGAAAATGTTCTCTATGCGATCGAGGTTACAGTCAAGCGAATTCAAGCAAAGCCAAAATGTAATTTTATCTTTAGCTGCGATGCCTTCGGCTAGGCTTCGCCAATCGCAAATGGCTCACTATCCTAACAGCAACGGCGAATTTAAAACTAAGCGAGTAGAAACTAAGTGGTATCCATCAGATTTGGCAATAATCGATCGCCAAGCTAAACGATTGAACTTAACTAGAACTGACTACATAACTAAATGTGTTTTGCACAAGCCCATAGAAAAAGCACACATTTTCAAAGTTAGTTGGCGTACCTATAGGGTTATGGGAGAAATAGCCAGAGAGTTAAAACGAATTGGCAACAATATCAATCAAATTGCTAAAGTCTTTAATGCAGAAAGATTAGAGGGCGGTAAAATACCAGAAGATTATCCTTTGCCAGAAGAATTGAGTGCTATCGGGAGTTATACCGATCGCATTAACCGAGAGTTGAACCAAGTCAGATTGCTAGTAATCGGCAGAAAAGAGAAGTGATTGGCAATATAAGTACTGGCAGCGATTTTAGGGGACTAGTTGATTATTTATTAGATCCCAGCAAAACGCCTCAAATAGTCGATACAAATCTAGCTGGAGGCGATCGCAACACAATGACTTGGGAATTAGATACTTGTGCCAGTCAAAGATTGAGTACTAAAAAACCAGTAAAACATATTTCTATTGGATTTGCTCCTAATGATGGACGGCTAAATTCCAAAACTATAGAAGAAATTGCGATCGCCATAATAAATGGATTAGGTTATGACAACAATCAATATTTAGTAGTACGTCACGGTAGAGTCGATCCAAAACACGACCGCGCACACGAACACGATCATTTTCATATCTTAATTAACGCGATTGATTTTGAAGGAAAAAGGGTCGTAGATAGTTATGACAAGAAAAAATTAGAAAATATTTTAAGACAACAAGAAATCGAACACAACTTGACTATTGTTGCTGACTCCGAACAACGCAAATACAAAGCTTCTACAACTGGTCAAGTACAGCGAATGATGCGAGAAATAGAAGAATATAGATCGGGAGCTAGAACAGAAAGATCGGTCGTGACTCATGCTATGAAGATTCAGTCAGGAATAGATTTAGCCAGTCGCGATCGCCCCAATTTAAGCGTGTTTTTAGCCAGACTCCAACAACTTCAAATAGATCCTAAATTGAGAGTCGAAGAAGGAAAAATTACAGGTATCAGCTATAGGCTACAAGATTTTAAAATAAGAGGATGTAAGCTACATCAGGCTAGCTATTTGCAACTGCTAGAACATAGAGTAACTTATGAACCTCAAAAAGATATGCTCGCTGTGCGTAAGGCAAATCGGAATGAAATAATTGGATTAGAGCCTCAATTAGAAGTGAGTTGGAATCAGGTCGAGATCGAGAATTATGTTCCAAGCCAAATAAAACAATTATTAGAAGTAGCTTCCAAGCAACAAGAAATAGATACTGTCAGAACATCTGCTGTTCTCGAACACAACAAAACGAACAAAGAATTTGAAATTGAATTTTAAAGGGTATAAATAGATTTTGTCTCTACTTTACATCCCAAGTTTAATTTGCTGTAATGGTAGTAGTAACAGACGTTTGAGTGATTTTTTTTGAGAAAGCCAATGGCAGATGGGATTTATTTAAGAGGAGTAATGAATATTCTCAACCTATCTGAGTCTGCGGTAAACAAACTAGTAGACGAGGGACATCTAACGTTTACAAAAACAGGAGCTAAAGGTAAACGAGTGTTTGACAAAACCTTGGTTCAAGAGTTCAAACGCGATCCTGTGTACCAATCTTTAAAAAAGCAAACTGTTTTGGTATATCTGCGCTGCGAAACAGAAGAACAAGAGCGCATGATGAAGCGGAAAGTAGAGCAATACTGCAAGAAAAATAATTTTAAAGCAAACATTATTGCTCAATTAAATCGAGGTATTAAAGATATATCTCAACAAAGTTATAAATTGACCATAAATTATATATTTGAACACACAGGGATTGCTGGATTAATATTTTATGGACGCACGGATGACACTAAAGAAATAAAAAAGATTTTTCAAGCAAGAGAAGAAGCTTTTAGCTACTGTATCCAAGATTTAGATGCAAATTTGAAGAATAGCTTGCCAGACAGTAATGAAAGTAGTGTCGTCTTTGGTCATTCTTAATATAAAGTAGTATTTATTAATACACTAAAAGAATTTACCCGAACAGTTTAAGTTGTTCGACCTCATAAAAACCACCAGCCTGCTCTATTTTAAAATTTCCAAATAAAGCTGCAACAAACGTCTGAGCTAAAGTTAAGTCGTTTGATTTGGCTATTTCTGGAAGGGTATTCACTTTTGGATACAGCTTCAAATGTCGCTCTACTGATTCGACCCAAACTTCGATGTTCTCATCATGAGCTAAAGTGAAAACTTCTGATTCAAATAAATCTTCTGCTATTACATCTAAAGCTTCTGTTGCGGATAAAAATTTAATTAATTTAGTTGTCTCTCGGTGATAATCTGCCCTTCGTTGAGGCTGAAGATATTTGGTTAGAAAAAGTGTGCTAATGCTCTTCTGAGTAAGCGATGACAGAAAAGTATTGAAACTACGATTTATTTGAGTATCTTCTTCATCAACTTGCGATTGCCGTGACTTTTCCAGTAATGACTCAGCCTTATGTAAAATTTGCTCGCTGACAAAACAGATAAGTTCACCTGAACGCCTGAGTTTTATCTCATCAGAAATAGTGGCAGACTGAATCTTATCTACTTGTTTAATTAATTGAGTAAAGGGAATATCTGACAAAGCTAATTTACTCTATATGAAAAGACCAAAATGAAAAAATGAATATATGACAGTTAATTTGGCAAGCATTCTGGACAATCCTCTGCATTCAACCAATAAATTAGACCAAAACAATCTATGCCATATTCTGTTTCCAAATAGGCTAACAGCGATGAGATATATTCTTCTAATTCTGGCTGTCTGAGTCCTTGAGTATGTTGGGGCAACATTTGATGTGAAAGCTCGTTACCTTTATAAATTTTAAGCGCGATCGCATGAACGAATTGATTCTCTTTACCGTATATTTCTAGTTCGGCTCGATAGGCTTCGGGTAGTATTGGCTCAATCGTTTCAATACCTCTTTTCCTAGCAGCATCTGAGCGGCGTTTGGCGTTTACCTGGCTCTTGTTTCTCAGCCGATAGCGTTTGACACGACAGTTATGTTCGACGTAACATTCAGCGTTTTTTTCTTTGGCCTCATCTTCACGGCGGTAATTTTTAGCACAGTATACACATTTAGGATTAGCTTTTCTGCCCATAGATCGGGTTCAATAATATCTGTTAAGTTAAGAAATTTACCTTGTTTGACCATTTTGAAAGAACATGTTGGTTATTTTTACGATACACTTCAAGCGACTGGATTATTTATTTAGCAAAGAGAAAATTGTATGAGTACGGGTACTGTAAAGTTCTTTAATAACGAAAAAGGCTTTGGTTTTATACTTCAAGATGACGGAGGCAAAGATCTTTTTGTCCATGCTTCTGAAATTCAAGGCGAACGCAATACTACTCTTAATGAAGGACAGAAAGTAAATTACGAAATCGGACAAGGCAGGAAAGGACCTTGTGCGATAAACGTTATTCCAAATTAATTTGGCTGGCGAATTTTTAAAAACTAACATCAACATAGCAATTGGGGAGAACTGGAGCGCGAGGTTGCCTCACGCTATGAAAATCTGTTATGGAAAAAACTCAAACACAAACTTTTTGAGTTTGATTTGAATAATAGCGTATCAATTGCGTATCAAATACAAAATGTAAAAATTGTATTTGCTTATCGTTCTTGTTTAGTAATATTTACAGCAACTTGCTGCTAATTTTAACCTCTTATTAGGACACTAATCAGATGTAAGTAATTATAATATATATGCTGTAAAATTTAAATATACATCGTATATATAGTGCTATGAAAACTAAACAATTAACTCCCAGTTTGGGTAGAAAAGAGGCTTCTCGCCAAGTTAAGGACTTAGTAGAGTCATTAATTGCGATCGCGGATACGGAACAACTTGAAAAGTTAGCTGCTTCCTTGCAACCTAAGAAAGTAAGTAATGAAGAGGTAGAATTAGCAAAAGAGATTGCTGGAGATGATTATACTGACGAACCATCATGGCCTCTAGAATTAGCTAATCTACATCGTTTGTATCAACGTCGTCAAAGGCTATTAGAAAAAAGCTTAACTTCGACTGAGGTAGCCGATCTATTGGACTGGAAAACTAGAAAGACCATACACGATAAGCTCAAAGCTAATAGTATTTTGGGCATTAAAGATAAAGGTATCTATCGGTTTCCTGCTTGGCAGTTCGATCCAGAAGGAGATGATGGGATCTTGGATGGTTTGCCCCAGGTGCTAGAAGCGTTAAAGGTTTCTGACTTTACCAAGCTTAATTGGCTCTCAAAACCCCATCCAGCATTTGACAACTGTACTCCTGTAGAAATGCTCAAACAAGGAAATATCCATGATGTTTTAGTCGAAGCAAGAGCCGTAAATACTTTTTAATGGTCAAAGTCAAATTACCGCCACCTCAGCGCAATGTAAATCCCCAAATCCAAATTCTTCCAGCTAACACTAAGCTTAGAAGGATATTCGACCCAACAAGGTTTAATGCCACACCTACTGGTTTTCGTAGCTATGGTCCAGTAAGTAGATTCGATCATCATAGTAGTAATGAACCAACAGAAGATCCAGAGCGGAGAATTATTTATGCAGGGTTTTCTCTTTCGTGTTGTATTGCTGAATATTTTGGCGATGGTGAGATTATCAACGTAGAAAACATTAAACTGGCAATTATCTATCTAGGTAGAGAACTCAAGCTATTAGATTTAAGAGGCAAAGCTGCCATGGGAGCAGGAACAGTAACTGCTATATCAGCCATTACTCAGAGAGAAATTACTCAGGCATGGGGACGTTATTTTTACGAACACATAGAATTGTATGACCGAGTAGATGGTTTAATTTTCAGCGGGGCGCATAACGGGGAAGACGCGATTGCTCTCTATGAAAGAGTAGAATCGACTATCAATTCTTCCAAAGTAAAAGTAATAGATCTGGGGAGCGAAACACTTAAAAGTACTATTTTAAAAATTGCTGAAGAACATGGTTTTGACGTTGAGACTTAAAATTCTATGAAAATCGAAATTGTACCAGTTGTAGAAACAACTTCAGTTTGTAAGCTCAAGAACGAGTCAACTAAGCCGATCGACGGTCACTCGCAAGCCACGCCGAATCTGTGCGGGGAACGAGTGACTTCAATTACATCTCCATCTACAGTTATTGAATTAGAAGATATTTTTGCCCGATTCCTAATGATGGAAGTAGGAGATGGTGCAGCTTCCTCTGATACAATTCGCAACTACTTGTCCCAGACCAAGCAGTATCTGGAGTGGTGTCGAGATAATTTACTCTCGCCCACCGAGGCAGAACCAGAAAACATCAAGCTTTACCGTCAACATCTAGTTAACTTTGGATACGCTAACTCGACCATCGCAACAAAGCTCAACATTGTCAGAATCTTCTACAAAGCAGCACAAGCTCATGGGCTGATCGGCAATAATCCCGCTCAAAAGATTAAAGCTCCCAAAGATAGAAAAGATCCTGCTGCTCGGATTACCTTTATGGAGGCAGAAGAACTAAAGTATTTACTCGACTATCTACAGTCTCAACTAAAGCGGGCGAAGACGAATAAAGACAAACTGAGTTTGCTGCGCGATCGCGCTTTGATTAGCATCATGAGCTTGGAAGGATGCAGAACGGTAGAAATGCACCAACTAAAGGTAGAAGATATCGTCAGGCAGGGTATCAAAACTGGTTTGCAGGTAGCGGCAAAAAGAGCTAGCAGGATCGTCCCTCTGACTGAGAATCTGACAACTCAGCTAGATGATTATCTCCAGATGAGGCGCAAAGTTCTGAGAAGAAAAATCAAACCAGCAGATTATGTTTTTGTCTCTCTTAGTAATAACAATAAAGGAGGTCAATTATCCCGACGCAGCATTCGAGAGATCTGCGATTGCGCTTTGGTTGAATGCAATCTTAAACACACACCAGGTAGAACTCTTACCGCACATAGTTTAAGACATACTGCTGGAACGCTGGCATTAAGAACTGGTTCGGATTTGAGACAGGTACAGGATTTATTAGGACATGCCGATCCTCGTACTACTTCAATCTATGCTCATGTAGGAGACAGGTGGGAACACAATCCAGGCGCAGCGGTAGAAGAGAAACTTAATGCACCGTCATAATCGCGCTTTTTGTCTGCCAAGGGTACGATTACGCTCTGCGTAGCCTTCGGATCGCATTATCAAGCCTCAATCGCCAAGTTACCCATCATGCCAAGATCTTCATGGTCGAGAACGTGACAGTGATAGACAGTTTTGCCTGCAAAATCATTAAAGGGCATACGAATACGCACAGTTTCGCCTCTTTTTACCAGCACTGTATCTCGCCAAGCAGCTAATGGTTCGGGTTGTCCATCGCGACTGATTACCTGAAAAGCATTGCCATGAACGTGAAAAGGATGATCCATTACTCCCGTGTTAACTAATTCCCAATCTTCTACCGTATCGAGTTGGACTTTAGTATCTAGGCGATCGCTTTTATATGGTTGACCGTTAATTAAAAACGCCATACCTACCGCAGGACTCATGCCGTGATTGAGTTCAAAACGCCTTACTGTCTTAGGTTCGGGTAGAGCGGAAATGTTAGCTAACTTTGTCGGTACGGGAGAATCAACCGCAGCTTCATAATTAATCGTAGCTAATGCCATAGGGTTGTCGCGATCGCTACCACCCATCATTCCTCTACCCATCATACCGCCCATCATCCCCATTCCGCCTCGGTCGTAGGGTAAATTAAGCAGGCGATATCGTCCCGATTCTGGTCTACCTCGTACTAAAACTTCGGCTCGTTGTCCTGGCGTTAGTAATAATTCGTCAGCCTCTACCGTTTCGCTTAACGCACCGCCATCGGTAGCAATTTGGTAGAAAGTACCCTCTTCTAAAGCCAGCCGATAAAAACGGGAAGGAGAGGCATTGAGTATCCGCAGGCGCAATAGTTTATTTGCTGGCAAATTTAAACTAGGATTAACCTTACCATTGACCGTAATTAGATCTCCTTCTCTTCCCGACATCAGAGACATATGACTCGAACCCATTAGTCTGCCATCATTATCTAAAGCAAAGTCTTGCAGTACTAAAAACTCTTCCTGGGCTGCTTTTATTTCGGGTATTTCATCTAACTCTCCCCGCACGATAAACAAACCCGCCAAACCACCAAATAACTGTTCGGCAACTAAACCATGTAGATGAGGATGATACCAAAACGTACCTGCTGAATGATTCTCAGGAATAGTAAATTCGTAGGTTAATTGTTCTCCTGGATCGATCTGAAGGAAAACGTTATCTGCATTGCCCGTAATGGGTATATGCAACCCGTGATAGTGAAGATTAGTTGGTTTAGACAGGTTGTTAGTAAAGTGAATCTTTACTCTGTCTCCTGGGTTGGCTTCCAGGCGGGGGGCGGGAACTTGTCCGTTATAGGTTAGTAAATATGCTTGTTTGCTACCTAAATTGACGGAACTTTCGCTAGCTGACAGATCTAGTTCTAATAAACCATTTTGACTTTGATGTACTTGAGGCAAATTAGAAGACTTCGATACAGCTTGAGTGTTATTAGCTCGCCCTTTGGTACAGCCAGCAAAAATAGCAGTTCCCGCACTAGCAGCACTTAATGCCAGAAACTGACGACGATTCATTTTAACCATAATTTATTTACTAAGCTAAATTCTGAGAGTTATATAGTTGTTCAAAGCTAAAAGCTAAAAGCGCACCGCCACGCAACGCGAGAGCGTTGCCAGTCTTGCAATCGCTGGAGCGATTCGCCTCTGCTTCGCAGAGTCGGATTGCCGAAGGCAATCGAGACGATGGGGCATTAGCCCCGT
Source organism: Myxosarcina sp. GI1 (assembly GCF_000756305.1). Taxonomy (NCBI): domain Bacteria; kingdom Bacillati; phylum Cyanobacteriota; class Cyanophyceae; order Pleurocapsales; family Pleurocapsaceae; genus Myxosarcina; species Myxosarcina sp. GI1. The sequence goes on along the minus strand of NZ_JRFE01000058.1, from coordinate 107,138 downwards.
CTGAGGTTTCGCGACTCGTATAGGACAGAGCAAGAAGCTAATGGCTAAAAGCTATATGCGTAGCGGTATCCTTTAGGACGAACCAAAAACTTCTCAACTAAGCCGATCTACATTCAACGATTAATAAGATTCGTATTCGTTGAATACCTCTACTTCTCCCGATTGGTTAAATGCCAAAACCTGAAATGGTTGTTTTATATCTCTTGCTTCCATTCCTGGAGAACCCAAAGGCATTCCTGGTACGGCTAAACCAATAAATCCTTCTGGTTTTTCGGTCATGAAGCGTTTGATGTCATCGACGGGTATATGTCCTTCCATGACGTAGCCATCGACAATAGTTGTATGACAGGATGAAAGTTCGGGCGGTACGTTATATTTCTGCTTCAACGCTTCCATGTCTTCGGTTTTGATATCTTCTACCTTAAAGCCATGCTTTTGAGCGTGTTCGAGCCATACCCCACAACAACCACAGGTAGGAGAGCGATAGACGTTAAGATCTTTTGTGCCTGTATAGTTGGGTTCGGTTTCTCTATCCCAAACGCTGGCTAGAGTTGCGGTATGAGCATCGTTGGCAACTGCCGAGTTATCCCTAACTCCTTGAGTGGAGGTTAAGTAAATTCCGCCACCAATTACGCTGGCAACTGCTACTGAAGTAATAGTTATTGTCGATAATAGTTTGGACATTATTAATTTCGATTTATAGTAATTTATTTTAGGTATTTATATTTTAAACTCTCTAGTTAGATAGAGAGTCAAGATTATCCTTGTGGAAGTTGTTTGCTACGAGAAGGTCTTCTCTTTAACTTACCCAATCCTTGGGTAATGTCATCTACAAAAGTGTAAACGATAGGAACGACAATTAGAGTCAGTAGGGTAGAAACAGTTAGTCCGCCTAAAACCACTGTGGCGATGGGAGAATAGGCATCCATGCCAGTTTCGGGATAAAAAGCCAGTCGCACAATCACAATCATGGTAGTTAAGGTGGTCATAAAAATTGCTTTGAGTCGCACTGGTGCAGCTTGGCGGATAGCTTCGGCTCTGGGTACTCCTTCTTCTCGCTTGGTAAGGATTAATTCTAGTAGCAGAATGGCAGCAGAGACGGAAATACCAGAGAGAATAATAATTCCTAGAATGGATACGGAAGAAAGGGTTTGTTGAGCTAGTAATAATGCACCAAATACTCCAATTAACTGTAGGGGAATTGAAAGCATCATGACTAGAGGTTGAATAAACGAACCGAATTGAATTACTAGAATTAAGTAAATCAAGATAATAGAAACTATCAAACCTTTAAGCAGGCGATCGAATTCAATCATCATATCGGTCATATCCCCCATAGAGTCTAAACCGTAGCCAGGAGGGAAATCTAACTCTTCTCCCGCACGCATGGCGATCGCCATTGATAAATCCATCGAAGCAGGACTGGATTTACGATAGTAACCATTGACGTAAACTACTCGCTTGCCGTTGACGTGTTCGATCAAAGTTGCCCCATATTCCCGTTTTAAAGTGGCAACGGTACTTAAAGGTACTTGCTGTCCGCTAGGGGTAGTAATGTAGGTAGCAGCCAGATTCTGACCGTATGCCCGATCGCTTTCGGGATAGCGAACTAAGATATCATTCTGTCTGAGATTAGGTCGGTTATAGTATCGACGAGTAAATCCACCATTGAGAGCGTAACGAGCTTGTTCGGCTACTTCTTCGATGTTTAAGCCTAATTCTTGAGCGCGACGGCGATCTATCTGCAAACGATATTCGGGTTGAGATAGAGAAGAACTGGTATGCGCCATGACTAACCCTGGAGTGTCCTTGGCAATCTCTAGTACCTTATCTGCTAGGGGATAAAGTACATCTAAATCTTCCCCATAAACCGCAATCTGAATCGGTGCAGCCGAAGTTGCCATTACGTCCACACCCATCTCTTTGATAGCAATGCGCCGTAAACCAGGGATAGTGCGACGGGCTTGTTCTTCCACTCCATCCATAATCTGCCAGATATCGCGATCGCGTTCATTTAAATCCTTGAGGGTGACAACTGAGGAAGCTGTATTAACGCTACCCATACTGTAACCACTAAAGTAGGTACTGTTGCGGGTAATCTCGAAACCAACGTTAGAAGATACTTTTTCAATTTCGGGCTGTTCTAACAGTATCGATTCAAACTGCTGCGCTACCCGATCTGTACGCTCGAAAGATGCTCCTGCTTCTAATTCGATAGTGGCAACAAACTGCCCCGAATCGCCTAGAGGCATCATTTCTTGGGAAACTAAAGGATAGAGAGCAAAAGCAAGAACAATAGTGGCAGCAGCGATCGCCAGAGTAATTTCCCGATTGTTCAAACAGATATTTAATAGCCAACCGTAACCTTTTTCTAATGCCTGAAAACCCAAACGGAAGGGAGATAGCAACCACTGTAGCCAGGTTTTACGATTGCCTTTTGTTTCTCCAATAGGCTTGAGGAAAAAAGCTGCTAGTAGAGGAATCAGGGTAATAGAAACTACTAACGAAGCGATAAAAGCAAACACCATTGGTAAGATTAGCCCTGCAAACATCAACCCCGTCAAACCCCCTGAAAGGATGGTAGGGATTAAAGCTGCAATCATCACGCAGCTTGCAGCAGCACTGGCGAGAAATACTTCCCCTGTACCTTGAATAGCTGCCTGTCGGGGTGTTTTCCCTTCTTTAAGCTTGCGATCGATCGAGTCAATGACAATAATTGAATCATCTACCAGTTTTCCAATTGCCATCATCATTCCTACTAAAGTAGAAGAGTTGAGGGACATTGAGAAAGGAATAAATGGCAGCATGGAAAGAGCCAGAGTAGTGGGAATGGAAATCATGACGATCGCCGTTGCCCGAAAATCTTCTAAAAACAGCAGAATTACTAACCCTGCTAGTGCCACACTAATTAATAATTCTCCCGTAGTGCTATCTTTGATTAACTCCACTAAGAAGGAGTTGTCGTAAGCCTCTTCAAACTCTAATCCTGGATACTGAGATTCAATTTTTTCTAATTCCTTTCTCACTCTGGCAATTACCTGCGGGGAACTAGAGTCGGGTTTTTGAATGACGTTAACTGCTAATGCCGATTCGCCATTATAACGATAGGCACTGCGACGCTCTTCATAAGTATCTTTTACTTGAGCCACATCTCGAACATAAACAATCTGCCCCTCCCTTTCCAAGATTGGGTAATTCCTGACTACCTGAGCATTAAGAGCGCGATCGTCGGCACGTACTAAGATTTCTTCGTCCCCTTGGGTTAAAACTCCCGCACCCTTACTGACATTATTGTTATCGATCGCATCTCTAACCTGAAGAATTGAAAGTCCGTAGGCTGCTAGCTTCTGGCGATCGACTATTACCTGTAGCTGTCGCCGATAACCACCTGTAATAAAAACCGATTGAACATCCTGCACGTTAGTCAGGCGATCGACTAAGGTATTATCGGCAAACTCCCGCAGCTTCACCCGATCCCAACCTTCAGCCTTGAGTGCCAAAGTAAGCACGGGACGATTAAGAGGATCGATCGGCAACACCCAATAAGAACGGGTATTAATGCCATCAAGGGGTAAATCTCCCTCTGCTGATTTCATTACGCTTTGGACATCACGAACCGCTTTATCTACGTCTCCACCCCAGGCAAACTGCACCGTTACCAGAGATAAATCCTGCTGCGAACTAGAACGCACAAAACGCACCCCATCCAGAACTGTCATGCGCTGTTCGATGGGTTTGCTGATATAGGTTTCTATCTCCATTGGGGACGAACCAGGAGTCCTGGTTATCACTGCTATCAGAGGACTCTGGACGTAGGGCATCATCCGCACGGGAATGATAATTAAGGTCAGAACAGAAAGGATCAGCACCCCAATGTAAAGGGCGACGGTAATTACAGGATTACGGATTGACCAACGGGTGAAAAAGGTTTTCATGAGGTGGAGGCTTCGGAAGGATTAAATAATTATGCTAGTTAGGTGAATTAAACTACTTAACTTCAAAAGAAAACTCTTGGTTCGCTTGATATTGAGGGTCTTTAACGCTGGCAACTACATTCCAAGTACCCTGCATTCCAAAATAAGTAGTCGCTTTAAAACGTCCTGGTTCGTCTGCGGGGCTAACTTCTACTTTACCGATCATGTCTTCCATACCGTCCATTGGCATAGTCGAGGTGACATCTAGATTTTCTACTTTTACGGGATTACCGTTGCTATCTACTACTTCCAAAACCATTTCTGCTTCACCCATTGGAATTTCTGTTTGGGGTTCGGGACTGACCAAATTCACGGTAGCGGTACTTGACTGTTTATTTTGCGCCTTTTCAGTTGGAGCAGTAGAAGTAACGTTTGTATCGCTTTGGGCAGGACTACAGGCGATCGCCAAAAGACTTAGAGGAAGTAGAATCAAGATTAGTTTTTTCATGGTTGGTATTCTCGTTAATAGATAAAAATTTGTATGGGAAAACTGTCCCTGCTGGGATAGTTGTTTTTATGGACTGAGGGAAAAACTTTGACAGCTTGGAGTCGTTACTTGACTTTGATGGCAAACTCTTGCTTACCTTTATTTTTCGGGTCTTTGACTTGAGCGGTAATTGTCCAGTCTCCTTTCATGCTGAGATAGGTATCAGCTTTGAACATACCTGGCTTGCCGTCTGATTGAACCTCAACTGGTGCAGACATCGGTGCCATGTTTTTCATGGGCATTGATGCACTCATCTCTAGGTCTTTGATATCTAATGGTTGACCTTGAGCATCTTTGACTTCGATTACCAGTTGGGCATCACCCATTGCTACCTCGTTATTGTCGGGACTGACTAGCTGGATTTGAATATCTTGAGTAGCAGCTTTGTTAGATGTAATGGGTTGTTCGGACTGATTAATTACCGCTACGGGGGCATTTTCTACTAAGCGATTTTGACCCGAAGTTACTACTGCTTGTCCCGACTCCAAACCATCAATCACTTCTACCCTGTCTCCCGTTGACATTCCCAAGGTTACGGGTTGGGCTGTTACCGTATCTCCTTCCACTACCCAAACTGAGGGTTGGTCTTGAAATTCCACTACCGCAGCTTGAGGAACAGTAATAGCATTGGGTTTACGGGCGGTGACAATCTTCATTTCGAGAAACTTACCAGAAAGCAATTGTCCATCGGGATTATCAATAACTGCTTCTACCGTTACCGTGCGAGTTTGACTGTTGGCTTGGGGAAAGATGCTGGTAATTTTTCCTTTGATTGGCGCAATGTTACTACCAGGAACAGTAGCAACTACTGTCGCCCCTGGATTAATATTTACCGCATCACTTTGAGCAACATTAGCCTGTAAGCGAACCCGATCGTAGTTGCCAATTTTAACGATGCCCATACTGGGTTGAACCACCACCCCAGGATCGACGTTTCGTTCTTGGACGATGCCCGAAATAGGAGAATTAATGGTGGTGTAACCCTGCATCACCTTGGCAGTATCGACTTTAGCTTTGGCTTGGTTAATCTTGGCACGGTTATTTGTCACCATCGCTTCCATCCGCGCCAGTTTCACCCGTGCTTGCTTGAGGTTAGCTTCTTTGCTTCTGACTTCGCTATCGACTACATCAAACTCATCTTGGGAAATCACTCCATCCTTAACCAGTCGGGCAAAGCGGTCTTTTTTTAGGTTGAGATAGTCGAGATCGGCTTCAATCTGAGCGATCGCGCTTCGCTGTTCATCTACCTCAATTTTGCTCATCTCTAGATCGGTTTCCATCGTGCTGACCTCTGCTACTGCTTCGGCGACCCCCGTAGTCAACTCCGAAGCATCCAGAGTAGCGATAGGCTGTCCTGCGGTAACGCGATCGCCTGGATAAACTGAGTAGTTGGTTAGTTGTCCTGCCACGCGAGGATAAACCATAATTTCTTCATAGGGTTTAATCGTCCCCGTATAGCTCACGCTGGCTTCTAACACTTGGGGTTTGACGGTTTCTACCCGCACGGGATTGGGGTTAAATGAACCATCCACCGCCATCATCTCATCGTGAGACATACTGCCATGATCCATATCCCCATGATCCATTCCTTCCATCCCTGCCATCGAACTAGAAGGTTTGAGATGGTTAGTTAATACCAGGATGTTTCCTGTCAGCAGGGCAAAAACGCCCAGTCCCAAAAGGGTTTTTCCCCATTTAAAACTGGAGGTTGATTCCTGTTGAGGAGCAGTTTCTGTTATTGGTTCTGGTTCGACAGTTGAAGGGTGCGTAACTTCTTCGGTTGCGCGATCTGATTTTAGAGAATCTTCTGGTAAGTTCTCATTGTCATCAGATGTTGACCCTTGATTCTTTGTAGTATTTGCGGTCATGGGCAAAGTTTTCAGCTAAAGTCGTATCTTTAAATAAGATGACATAAGACTATTAAATCAGTATGAAATCTCTTGAGTTGGTTGTTGAAAGAAAATAAAATTGATTGAGCTAACCCATGCTGACTGTAGGTAACATCAACCTGACAACGCAGAATAAATGCCAGCAATCTATTTTTGAAAAAGGAGATTATATTTTGGCTAAATGCTGATTATATAATCAACATACAATATCAACTATTCCCGAGCCATCTGGTGATTTTTGAGGAAAAATCGCTCGCCCAGAAATGTCAGTAGCAAACCTATAGCTGCAATTACCAGCAGCATGGGATCGGAACTTCCTTTCAAAATCGTCATTGCACCAAGAACAATAATATCGAGAACCAGAGCGGTCATAACGATCGCGCCATTGACATTGATATCGTTTTTTTGATTGCGAAAAACGCCCCAATGTATAGCTATATCGACCAATAAATAGAAAATAGCTCCTAAAGAGGCGATTCGCGTAAGATCGAAAAACGCAGCTAAAGCTGCTGCCAGAACAACGGTGTAAACTAAAGTATGCTTTTGAATATCTCCTGGCATTCCAAAATGGCGATGGGGAATAATTTCCATCTCGCTTAACATTGCCAACATTCGCGACACGGCAAAGACACTAGCAATAATTCCTGAAGCGGTGGCAATTATAGCAATTGCTACTGTAAACCAGACACCATACTGACCTAATGCGGGCTTTGCTGCCTCTGCCAAGGCGAAGTTTTTGGCTTCAACAATCTGAGCCAAAGGCAGACTAGAAGCTACGGCGAAAGCCACCAGCAGGTAGACTACGACACAAATTGCTAATGAAGCAATGATAGCTCGTCCTACATTTTTTTCGGGGTTTTTTACCTCACCGCCACTATTAGTAATAGTTGTAAATCCCTTATAAGCCAAAATAGCGATCGCGACACCTGCCATAAAACCACTACCTGGAATTACTTCACTAGAACCAGCCCCGAAATCGGGTTTGAACGAGAATCCAGCAGCCCACAAAGTTACGGCAGCAAAAACAATAATTCCGCCAATCTTTAAAAATGCAGTAACTTGAGAAAGTGAGCCAATTATTTTGTTGCCTGAAATGTTAATCAAAAAGGCTACTGCAATCAGACCTACTGCTAAGATTGGCACCCAATAGCTATTTTCTCCAACGTTAAAAAGCTGTAGCGTATAAGTACCAAAAGTGCGCCCTACCAGACTCTCATTGATAATCATGGAAAAAGCCATCAACAAAGCGCAAACTCCAGTCATAGTGCTACGACCATAAGCTTTTTTTAGATACATAGCAATGCCCCCTGCCGATGGATAGGCGTTGGACATTTTGATATACGAGTAGGCACTAAACCCGCTAATAATTGCAGCAGCTAAAAAAGCAAAGGGAAACAAAGCTCCTGCTAGTTCTGCTACCTGTCCAGTCAGAGCAAAGATGCCCGCGCCAATCATAACTCCAGTTCCCATAGCTATAGCACCGAGCAAAGAAAGGCTTCCCGATTTATATTCGTTTTTCATACTATTCAAGATTTTTGTTGAGATGAATCTAGCTAGCTTCTCAAGCGGACGTTAAGGCGCGAACGAAAATGCCGATTTGAAAAGCCACACGGTTTCGACTTTAAAATATGTAAATTGTTTAAGGTAGAACGGACTAAAATCGCCTCGAATACCGAAAATTGGTTTAAAAAGATCGAACAATTAGAATGATTCAAAGCTGAAACAGAGAACAAGAATCGCAATCTTTCCCAGACGAATGCGATCTATTATCATTCTCAAGTAACTAATTGATGTTCTACTCAATCAGAATTTTAGCAGATTGAGAACCATCTGAGAGCGAATAAAGTATTTTTCGCATATATCAAATTTCTGCATACAGATAAACGTTAATTTATACTATGGCTGTTATACAATTTCATCCCGATTTAATAATTTCGTGTAAATAATAAAACGATTAGTGTTTGCCAGAGAATTATTAACCGCCAGCGATCGTGAGAATATTATTAGTTGAAGACGAACCAGATTTAGGAGCTGCGATCAAACAGAGTTTAAACCAAAGCAATCACCTTGTAGATTGGGCTGTAGACGGTCTGGATGCTTGGGATTACTTTAAACTAAAGGAATACCATCTAGGAATTTTCGACTGGTTGTTACCTGGAATATCGGGGATAGAATTAACTAAGCGCATCAGGCAACAGCAAAAGCCCTTACCCATACTGATGTTGACGGCAAAAGACAGTATGGAAGATAAAATTGCTGGTTTGGATGCGGGAGCGGATGATTACCTGGTCAAACCCTTTGATATGCCAGAACTGTTAGCAAGATTGAGAGCTTTACAAAGAAGAACTCCTCAGCTACAACCCCAGCGATTACAAGTAGGTAATCTCAGCCTGGACTACGGTACTAATACTTTTTGGCTTCAGGAAGAATCGGGAGAGACACAAATACAATTGACTAAAAAAGAATTTCAATTGTTAGAGTATTTTATGCAGCATCCAAACCAAATTGTTAGTAGCGAACAGCTCTTGGAACGACTATGGGAATTCGGTGCAGAACCACCTAGTAATGTAGTCGCAGCACAAATCAGCTTGCTGCGACGCAAACTAGCTAAGTATGGGTGTAGCGATCTGATAGAAACCGTCTACGGGTTAGGCTATCGTTTTCAACAATGAGTGTGATTCAGAGTGTTCGAGCTAATCTTCAAACGTGAAGCAAAACCAACTTTTTTTCAAATCGCGCTGGCGACTGGCTAGCTGGTATGCAGCAATTCTAAGCATAGTCTTGCTTATTTGTGCTTTGGGATTTTACGAAGCAGTTGCTCATGCCCATCGTATTACTATTAACCAAGAATTAAAATCGGTCGCGGGAACTCTGCACGATAGCTTGTTACCCGTTCTCGAACAGCCAGGAAAAATAGAGCCTGAAGTAAAAGAGTTATTACCAAATACCTGCCTTGTAGAAACAGGCTGTTACAACCCCGATCGCTTTCAAGCGTTGCGATTAGGTGTAATCGGACAGGATAAATATTATTTACGCCTCTTCAGTTTGTCAGAAAATTTGGTAGCAGTAGCAGGGATGCAGCCCGAATTACCTCAAGTGTTAGATCGAGAGTGGGAAACCTTAACCGATTCTCAGGGTATTCGCTATCAACAAGTTTCTTTTCTTTTACACACTCAACAAGGGCAAAACTGGGGTTATCTTCAAGTCGGTAGAAGTCTGCAAGATTTTGATACTTATGTTGCTAATGTCAGATGGCTTCTACTGTTGGGAGTACCTTTAGTAGTGCTAATGGTAGCAGGTGTTAGCTGGTGGCTATCGGGGTCGGCTATACGCCCGATTTATCAGTCTTATCGGCAAATGCAGCAATTTACTGCCGATGCTGCTCACGAACTCAGGACTCCTTTAGCAGCCATTCAAGCAACGGCTCAATCAGATCTCATGCTACCCGATCTATCAGGATCTCAAGCTAAAGAGACTCTCAAAAGCATAGTGCGTCAGAACAAACGGCTGTCTTATTTAGTAGCGGATTTGTTGATATTATGTCGTATTGATGGTGAAATTAGCACCAGTAGTTCCAACAAAAATCGAGAAAAAGTTACTTTAGCAAACCTAATTATTGAAGTAGAAGAGGATTTGGCAGCCTTAGCAATGGCTTCAGAAATCGAACTCACTTCTCAAATTAAAGTGTCTCAGCCGATTGTGGTGTTGGGCGATCGCACTCAGCTATATCGTTTAATTACTAATTTAGTTACTAACGCGATTCAGTACACACCAGCAGGAGGGCAAGTTATTGTCAGTTTGACCGAAGAACATCATCGGGCAGTAGTTTCAGTCCGAGATACGGGTATTGGTATTTCAAAACCAGAACAACGGCGTATCTTCGATCGTTTTTATCGCGTGAATAAGGCTCGTTCTAGAAGCAAGGGCGGTTCTGGGCTTGGGTTAGCTATAGCTCGTGCGATCGCTTTGGCTCACAACGGGAGTTTGGAAGTGCAGAGTGAGGCTGACAAAGGAAGTAATTTTATATTACGACTTCCCGCACACTATTAGAAGAAACCAAAACTTGTATTTGTTCATCTGAATAGACATTCATTTAAAAAATGAGTATCATTATCATAGTAGGTCAGTATAAAACTGTATTGACTCAACTAAGTCGATCGGTTCATTGCACAACCAAATGAGCAAAGCTAACAAGCCAAAGAAACAAGCCTCTTCAGAATCGGGCGCACCAATCTGTGATTCGCCTCTAATTCATTTAGAGCAAGTGCGTCAGGTGCAGTCAGAAATTGTCACTACAGAGAAAGCACAGCAAATGGCTCAATTTTTTGGCGCAATGGCAGATCCCCATCGGCTCAAACTTCTTTCTGCACTTTCTCATGCCGAACTTTGTGTCTGTGACTTAGCAGCAGTAGTCAAAATGAGTGAATCTGCCGTATCCCATCAGTTACGTTTGCTCCGAAACCTACGTTTGGTGAAGCATCGTCGCGAAGGGCGTAACGTCTATTACAGCTTGGCAGACGCGCATATAGCTAATCTATATCGAGAAGTAGCCGAACATTTAGACGAAGTTTAACCTTCGGTTAGCCATTAGCCGTTAGCTGTTAGCCATTAGCTTTTTGGGTTTAAGTCCCCTCTTAAAATCTTTGATTTAAGAGTCTCAATCAATTAGTATTTTTAAACTACTAATTAATTAGCTAATGGCTAAAGGCTTAAAGCTAAAAGCTTTTTAAATTCTTTCTGAAACTCATTGCTTAATTGCTTTTTTTTGGATATTATCTGAACAAGTATTCAATTGTTCAATTATAAAATCTATTTAAGTGTTTGGGTAATGACAAGTCAACATTCCACTGGCTGCTGTTCTACCGATGAAGGTCATAACCATGAGGGACACGACCATAGCCACGAACATGGCGAATTTAATTTACGTCGAGAACTAATACCCCTCGGTATTGCGATCGCTTTATTTCTGGTGGGATTAATTTTCAACCAGCCTTTACACGATACTCCAGGAGCGATCGCCGAATACGCAGTTTTGATTCCCGCTTATCTAATAAGCGGTTGGTCTGTTTTAACCAGTGCGGGGCGGAATATTCTGCGAGGTAAAATCTTCGATGAAAACTTCTTGATGACCATTGCTACCATAGGAGCGATCGCCATTCATGAATTGCCCGAAGGTGTGGCGGTGATGCTGTTTTTCCAGATCGGCGAACTGTTTCAGGGTTTTGCCGTTGGGCGATCGCGTCGTTCGATTAAGGCATTGCTAGAGGTACGTCCCGATACGGCAAATTTAGTTATTGGTGGGGTAGTAAGAGAGGTCAACCCCGAAAAAGTAGAGGTTGGAGATACTATCATCATCAAACCAGGGGAGAAAGTTCCTTTAGATGGGGAAATACTAGCAGGGAGTTCCCAAGTTGATACTTCCGCACTTACAGGTGAATCTGTACCCCGAACTGTCAGGGAAGGCGAAATAATTCTCGCAGGTGCGATTAACCAAACAGGAAGCTTAACGGTTCGAGTCACCAAACTGTTTGCCGAATCTTCCATCGCCAAAATTTTGGATTTGGTTGAAAACGCCAGCAGTAAAAAAGCTCCCACAGAAAAGTTTATTACTCGTTTTGCTCGTTATTACACCCCTATAGTAGTTTTTCTTTCTCTAGCAGTTGCTATCTTGCCTCCTCTACTCATTCCTGGTGCTACTAGCGAACAATGGGTGTATCGGGCATTAGTTCTATTAGTCATATCCTGTCCCTGCGGATTGGTTATCAGTATTCCCCTCGGTTACTTTGGCGGAGTTGGTGGTGCAGCCAAAAGAGGAATTTTAGTAAAGGGTTCGACTTTTCTCGATGCGTTAACCGATGTCAAAACGGTAATTTTTGATAAAACTGGAACTTTAACCGAAGGGGTATTCCAAGTTACTCAGGTAACGTCTTATAACAGCTATAGCGAAAAAGAAATACTTACTATGGCTGCGATCGCCGAATCTCAATCCAATCACCCCGTAGCGCGATCGATTGTGGAAGCTTACGATAATGCGATTACCGATTCTGATGTCACCGACTATGAAGAAATACCAGGACACGGAATTAGTGCCAAAGTTAGGGGGATGGCAGTATTAGCAGGAAACGATCGCCTATTACATCGAGAGAATATAGAACACGACACCTGCAATGTTGAAGGTACGGTAGTTCATTTAGCCATAGATCGAAAATATGCTGGCTATATTTTAATTTCCGACAGAATCAAGTCAGATGCAGCCATAGCGATCGCCCGACTTAAAAAAGCGGGAGTCAACGAAACCGTAATGCTGACGGGAGATAACCGAGTTGTGGCTCAAAGCGTTGCCAATCAACTTGGCTTGGATACTTACAAAGCGGAATTACTGCCAGAAAATAAGGTAGAGGCGATCGAGCAGTATCTTCTTAAATCAGACAAAAAAAGCAAAGTGGCATTTGTTGGCGACGGCATTAACGACGCACCCGTAATCGCTAGAGCCGATGTAGGGATGGCAATGGGAGCATTGGGTTCGGATGCAGCAATAGAAACTGCGGACGTAGTGCTGATGGATGATGCCCCATCCAAGGTAGCAGAGGCAATAAATATAGCGCGTAAAACTCACACTATTGTCTGGCAAAACATCATCTTGGCAATGGCAGTTAAAGCCCTATTTATTTTACTCGGTGCGATCGGTCTTGCAACTTTGTGGGAAGCGGTGTTTGCCGATGTCGGGGTAGCACTGTTAGCGATTTTTAACGCTACTAGGGTTTTGAAAGTTAACTGAAGCCTGGAGTTGGCTTCGAGCATAAACAGATTCAAGAAATAATTTAACTCTTTCTTCCCATGTCAGTTCTATATTTCAAAAACTAATGACTAAAACTTTTTTACCAAAGATCCAGCGATGGGTTTTTAGGATCGGTCGAACACAGCAGATGCAGTTAAAACTACTTATATTCAAACTCGTTCTTCTAAACGGGATTATCGGAACGATGCTTCCTGTTTACGCTCATTCACCCAATGAAACATTAGAACAGTGGGAAGCAGATGTAGAAGTCAATCAGCTTTTGAGGCAAGGGAAAGAATTAGTAGAACAGGGCAAACTAGGGGAAGCTTTGAGTGCTTACCAGCACGTAATTAGTTTAGAAAGCGAAAATCCCCGCATCTTTTCGGCAATTGGCTACGTACAGGCAACCCAATCCAACTTTCCCGCAGCAGTCGAGGCTTTTCAAAAAGCGATCGCTTTAGAACCTGATAACTCTAATTTTTATTACGGTCTAGCCTACAGTCTTGCTAGTTCCGAAGCTTATGCTGAAGCTGCCGATGCCTACGATCGAACGATCGAACTCGACCCCAATCTGGTCAATGCTCATTTAGGTTTAGGAATTGTGCTGCTACGCCAACAAAACTACGACGGTGCATTGGATGCTTTTTCACGACTGACCACCCTCGCACCAAATAATGTTATCGCCTATCGCACGATGGGAACTATCCTACTTCAGAAACAACAGTATGCCAAGGCGATCGAGGTTTTACAAAGGGCTGCCGAACTCGCTCCCTCTGAAAGTGCGATTCAACTCGATCTGGGAATCGCTTTGTTGGAGCTAAACAATACCCCTAAAGCGATCGCAGCTTTTGAACGGGCTGCCGAGTTAAATCCTAATGATGGCAGAATTCATTTTCAGGTGGGTAAAATTCTGCAAACAGAAGGCGATGTTGATGCAGCCTTAACCGAGTATCGCAAAGCAGCCAATCTGCAACCCGATTCGGTAGAAACTAGAAAAGCGATCGCCGATATTCTTTTAGAACAGCAGGATTACCTAATGGCGGTTGTCGAACACCGACAGTTAATTGCTCTCAAACCTCAAGATGCCCAGTCCTATTATCATCTGGGACTGGCATTGAAAGAGAGACAGCGCATCGAAGAAGCTATTACTGCTCTCGAACAAGCTTTAAACCTCTATCAACAGCAGGGTAAAACCGCGCAGGTAGAGACAGTTGAAAACATTTTAGATGAATTAGAAGAATAATTTTTCACTTACAGAAATATGAAAATATTGTCAATTATTAAAACATGGCAGTTTATAACCATCATTATTGCCAATGCTATGGTTGCCGATTCGGTTTTAGCTCATGGAACGAACATCAAGCATCTACAGACACCCGCTATGGTAATTCAAGCAGCTTTTGATGATGGAACTCCAATGTCAAAAGCTCAAGTAATAGTCTATTCTCCTGAAAATCCTGCTAGTCCTTGGCTCAAAGGAACAACTGATAACGAAGGAAAGTTTACCTTTGTTCCCGAACCTGATGTATCGGGCAATTGGGATATTAAGGTACGTAAGGCAGGGCATGGAGATATTGTCAGTGTTGCGGTAGAAGGAGAAAGCAGTGGATCTGACTCCAAACAGAGCGAAACAGACGACAAAGTTGGCATCAGAGCGGATCTTGAAGAAACTCAGCCCTTACAAAAGTTCTTGATGATTTCTACTACGGTTTGGGGCTTTATCGGTACTGCCCTGTTTTTTGCTCGGAAGAGAGAAAAAGCTAGTAAGTCCTAAGTTAATTGTGTTTGCTCTCCAGTCGAACAGGGACTTTTAAATCAAATAAAAAATTATTTTGGAAAAAATTATCATGAAACGTCAATTTGTTCTAGGAATAGTTTTATTTTTCTTCACTTTAGGTTTGGTATTAGTCGTACCCAGACTAGCAACTTCTCAAGAAACACAAGTTGCTATGTGCGGAGGTGACATGATGGGTGGAGGCATGATGAACGACCGCATGATGAGAGACGGCATGATGGGTGGTAATAGGGAAGATATGCAAATCGTTCATCGGTTATTCGCCAACCACGACCAAATTCGACGCACTGTTGAGGAAATTCCAGGTGGAGTACGTACTCTTACAGAGTCGGATAATCCGCAAATTACGGCTTTGATTCAAGCTCACGTCCAAAGTATGCACCAAAGAGTTGATGAAGGACGGTGGTTTGCGATGATGAGTCGCACCTTACCAACTATGTTTCGCAACGCAGATCGCTATCAAAGACAAAATAAAAACACTTCCAAAGGAATTTCCGTCACCAAAACCTCCGACGATCCAGATTTAGTAGCTGTTCTTCGCGAACATAGCCGTGAAGTTAGCGGTTTTGTCGAGGGAGGAATGCCGTGTATGGGAGGTGGCATGATGAGAGGACGGTAATTGACAAACAGCTTTGAGACTCGATCGCAGTTTTAACACTATTAAGGATGATTGGTGAATTGAACCGAAATATTAAAACCAGGAATACATCTGAAGCAGAAATTAAAACGCAACCATTGAAGCTTTTGTGGATTGTTTTATGTTTGCGAAGCGGATTATTTTTAGCTGAATTAACAACGGGACTTCGTGTACATAGTTTATCCCTTGTCGCTCTATCTGGACATCTTTTTGTCGATCTAATGGCGATCGCTATTGCCATAGCTGCTGCTTGGCTAGTCGAGCATTCTACTCAAGCCAAATTACCATTGAAACCCCGACAAATCGAAGCTATAGCTGCCTTACTGAACGGCTTAATTCTCTTGGCAGTAGCAGGATCGATTCTGTGTGGTGTTTGGCATAACGTTCGAGCTTCTGCTTCTGAAGCTGGTTTACCTATGCTAGCCATAGCAGCATTAGGACTACTTGTTAAAGGAATAAATGCCAGCTTACTTTACGAAGAAAGCCACCATAACTTGAACGTGCGGGGCGTATTCTTCCATGCGATCGCCGATGGAGCGAGTTCCTTTGGTTTACTTGCAGCAGCGTTAGTTATCTTCTACCTTGACTGGTTTTGGGCTGATACGGCAGCTAGCTTGTTAGTAGCTATTTTTATGCTGGTAAGTGCCTTTTCTCTACTCAAAGAAAGCATACAAACTTTGACGGATTAGCCGAACATAACAAAATTTTTAAAACTCATAACATAACAACTATATCTATGAACATTTGGATTTGGGCTATAGTTCTGATTGCTGCTGTCTGGGCAGCACATTGGGGCGCAGAACAACTCGATGAACCCCTGAAAAAATTACGCAGACAGTGGGGTTTAACTCAGGTTGCTGGTGCAGCTTTTGTGGGATTAGCTGCTGCTAGTCCCGAAATTGGGATTAATACGGCTAGTGCAGTTACGGGTGTGTCGGATATTGGTTTGGGAACGATGCTAGGGTCAAATATCATCGCTATTCCTATAGTCGTTACAACTGCTTACTGGGCTTCTCGTCGAGAGCGATTGGGAGATGAAAACGACCCTGAACCAGGAGAGGACTTCGATACTCATGCCCTTCACCGACAGCAAAGACTGTTGCGAGTGGAAAAATCAGCCGTCAGCGTCCAAGCCATACCTTATTTAGCAATTATTGCTGTAGTTGCTGTCTTGACTCTGCCCAAATCAGTACGGGGACTTCAACCCATCGATGGTTTGGTCATGGCGATCGTCTACCTGGCATATCTCGGACAGGCAGTATTTCGCGGTCGTCAGCAAGGTAGAGAGGTGCAGTGGACAAAGCAGGAAATGTTTAGGGCGATCGCGGGGGTTGTAGTTTTAGCGGTTGGCGCGTATTTCACGGTAAGGGCAACCGAAAATATAGTAGGTGCGATCGGTGTCTCCGAAATTATCGGGGGACTATTCATCACCGCACCAATGGCAATGCTACCAGAACTGTTTGCTACCTGGAGCGTTGCCCGTAGCGGTCAGGTAACTGCTGCTACCACTAGCGTCATCGGCGACCACGCCGTAACTATGACCATCGCTTTTGTCCCCCTGGCATTAGCAACTGCACCTGTTAACGATCTTCAGCTTTATTCCGTCAATCTTGCTTTTGTCGCTCTGATGCCAGCTTTATACGCTGGATTTATTCATTGGGGAGGGAAAGAACACGGCTTTCAATTATGGCAGGTATTAGCCCTAGACGGCGTTTACCTCATCTATCTTGCCATTATGCTCTTTGGCGTACTCAATGTCTTGTGAGCGGACAAACCAGGGTTAAACTAAGTCGGGAAACCTACTTTTCGACTTAGTTTAATCTTGAACCAAGATGATTTCTGAAAATTTCAAAATACTTCTTAGTTTCTAAAATTTCAGTCAATGTTTAGACTCAAAAACTTCTATACTTTGGCAAGTAATAAATTTATCTTTAACCATTTCTCTTACTGAAGATAGAAACTCGGAGATTGCTGCTTCTCGATCTATTACTATAATCAGAAGCGGTAACGCAGAAGATTCCAAAAAGGTATCTAGCTCGTTGTCAGTGCGAAAAATACCGTGTTTGCCATATCCAGCGATCGCCTTTATTACCGTCACGCCTGTTAACTGATGTTGGTGAGCGACTCCTAACAGAGCTTGGTAAAGTGGTTGATGGTGCCAACAATCCGATTCACCGATGTAGATCGTTAATTGTTTCCAGGATCTCATAATCGCATTTCTAAATCTAGATAAAGTTTGATATTTTCTAAATAGCAGACAAATTTTTAGTTTTTTCTTTTGTTTCTCTGTTTCTTATGGGAATCAGCAGCTAATGATAATTTCAAACTAAAAATGCTTCCTTTGCCTAATTCACTGTGTACGCTTAGACTGCCGTTATGTGCTTTGGCTATAGCTTGGGAGATCGCCAATCCCAATCCAGAACCACCAGTTTTTCGAGAGCGATCGCTATGTACTCGATAAAAACGATTAAAAATCTTTTGCTGTTCGGAGCGGGCAATGCCAATTCCCGTATCGCGAACTTGAATTAGGGCTTGATGATTACTACGTTTGAGAATAACGGTTACATTTCCACCTTCTGGGGTGTATTGAATAGCATTATCGATCAGATTGAAGACAAGGCGGTATAGTTGGTCGCAATTTCCTAATATTTCTAAAGACTCTTCTACATGTATCTGGTAGCTTAAGGTTACTTGATTCGCGCTGGCGGTCGCTAGGAATTCCTCAATTAGATCTTCAACAAGATCGTTCAAACAACAGGGTTCGCAGTGCGAGTTAACCAAATTTTGATGAGTATTAGCTAGCAGCAGCAGATCGACAACTAGCTTAATAAGTCGTAGGTTTTGACGTTCGACAATTTGCAACACATTTAGAGCCTTTGAAGGTTCTAGTTGGGATGTTGATAATGCTGATTCTACAGCACTTTGAGTTGTTGCTAGAGGAGTTCGCAGTTCGTGGGCGACATCGGCAGAAAACTGCTCCATTTGCTTGTAAGATTCATAAATCGGACGCATCGCAACTCCAGCCAGCCCCCAACTTGCTCCACCGACTACTACTAACGAGAAAATAGAACTCAATATGATGATTTTTTTCGTTCTAATCAATAAATGTTCATACTCTTCACGGCTATAACCAACTTGAAGATAACCCCAAACTCGTTCGTTCTGCGTGTGAACCAAAAGAGTTATTTGACGATAATTATTTCCTTTTCGATCCGATACAGTTTGCCAAGTTTTTCGCTTAAAATCTGAAGATAATCCTTCAGGATAGGTTCCTGCTACTGCCAGCAAACGACCAGAAGGATTAAATAGGCGAACGTAATAACTATTTTGATTAATAGCACTAAGATTGCGATGAGTTGGAGAACTTGTTGCAGCTAAACAACGATTTCCAAGCTGGCAAAGATTGGGCAGCAATTGTTCGATTGCAGGCTCGATACGTCCTGGTTGTTGAAGCTGCAATTCTAGACTTTGGTATAGGGTTCCAGTTGTAGATTGCAAATCTCGGTCTATTTCCAGCGAGTAACTGCGCTTAATTGCCTGATATGCTCCTATTCCTAATAAAATCAAAATTAAACCCATAACTCCTGCATAGCAAAAAGCTAGGGTAGTACGGGTCTTGCTAAACAACTTATGTTTTTTCATGGCTCGGGATTAAGACGATATCCTAAACCAGGGACAGTTTCAATAATATTGTTACAATCGATAGATGCTAATTTGCGTCGAAGTCGTCGTACCTGAGCTGCTACTACATTGCTGTAACTATAGTCATTAATTTCCCAAATCTGACGACGAATGCGATCGCTTTGAATGACTTGTCTGGGATATTTCATTAAATATTCTAATATTTGAAATTCTTTATTAGTTAGAGAAATTTCCCGTATCTGACCCTCCAAAGATTGCCAATAAGCAATGCGAGTACCGCAGTCTAAAATGAGTCCGTCTACTTGTAGTCTTGAAGGTTGTAAAAGAGGAGATCTCCTCTGTAAAGCCCGCACTCTCGCCAATAACTCAGGTATGCTAAAGGGTTTGACCAGATAATCATCTGCACCAGCATCCAAACCAGATACTCTATCTTCTATTTTATCCTTGGCAGTTAATACTAGAATGGGCAAAGGATTTTTTCGATTTCGCAGTCGCTGACACAGTTCCAAACCAGTCAATCCAGGAAGTGACCAATCAAAAATAGCTAGAGAGTAATCTGCTAAACGATCTTGAATATATTCCCAAGCTTCAGCGCCATCTTGTACCCAATCTACTACATATTTTTCGCGATTTAAAATTTCTTTGATGGTCGCCCCCATATCTGGCTCATCTTCGACTAATAATATTCTCATGCTACAAATTTTCCTTAGTCAGTATGAATTCTGGCTACTCCCAAGCTTACTTCTCGCTCCATGCCGACCTTTAAAACATTGATTCGATACATTAAAGTTCTAATAATACGTCTCTGTCGATGAACATCTTTGAGCTTAATAGACAGGGTTGTATCGGGAGCAACGGGTTGGGCAAAAGCAAGGGTCACTTTTTCTGGGTCGGAGGTAACTCTTGGTTTAAGTTCTGTACCTGTTTCATCGGTTACTTTAACTCCATCCTTAATTGTCATTGCTTCTGGTAGCTCGATAGTAACTGCCGAGATGGGTTGCCCTTGAACGTGAATTCTAAAACTATAGTTAGGATGGGATGCTCGAAGTCTCTTGGGAAAAGCTCCAGCACCGATAATATGAGAAGTTCCCTCGATTCCATGACTGTCTTTTGCCAAGACGTTAGCAGGCATTGCAGCCAGGATTAAAGATAATACAGAGGTATAAATTAGTAGTTTTTTCATCTTATTAGTCTTGCTGAAATTCAAATTTTATGAAGTAGGTTATGCTGCTATGGCAGTAAAATTTATCCGTGTTTCTAGGTCAGGATTCTCGCCGTCCTAAAAGACGACGCGACCCATACGAAACGACGGGGCTTGCACGCTATGTACTAGCTTCGCGTCGCCTGAGCGTTGCTCAACCTCGATTATTTGCTGCCTGTGCTACGCCATTTTCTTCACTGAGAATCAATTGCGATGTTTTGGATAACGACGAATTGGTTTTGGTTGATTTGGGCATCAAGAATTTGCCAAACAAGGAATAGAGGGCGGGTAATACCAGTAAGGTTAAAGCAGTAGAAGTAAATAATCCTCCTAAAACCACTACTGCTAGAGGTTGCAGCATCTCCTTCCCAGGACCCGTACCAACTGCCAGGGGTGCCATTCCTAATGCTGAAGTTAAAGCTGTCATCAAAATAGCGTTTAATCTCTCTTGAGAGCCATTGATAATCGTTTCTTTAAGACTCATTCCCTCAGCAAACTTATTATTGTAGGTTTCTACGAGTAACAATCCGTTACGGGCTGCCACACCAAACAAGGTAATAAAACCCACCAAAGAGGCAATCGATAGATCTCCTCCAGTTAAGGCGATGGAAATTATTCCGCCAACTAAGGCTAAGGGAAGGTTAATCATAATCGCTATGGTTGAGGCAATCGATTTGACAGCAAAGTACATCAGCACCGCGATCGCCAATAGAGCTAAGGCACCAAATAGCAGCAACCTTTGGGTAGCTCGTTCCTGTGCCTCAAATTGACCGCCATATTCGATGAAGTATCCTCCAGGAAACTCCACTTCTTGTTGAACCTGCGTGCGGATATCTTGAATCACAGATCCCAAATCCCGACCCGAAACATTAGCCGAAACGATCAACCTACGGGAAACATTTTCTCTGTTGATGGTATTGGGTCCTGTGCCGTAGTCAATCTTGGCAACTTGAGACAGAGGAATTTGTCCGTAGTTCGGAGTGTTGATAAATAAATTTCTGACATTTTCGAGGTCGCGGCGAGCTTCTGGTTGCAACCAAACCACCAAGTCAAATAATTGCTGCTGTTCGAGAACTTGAGATACCACGCGACCGTTTAAAGCTGTTTCGATGGTTTCTCCTACTGCACCGACGCTCAAGCCATAACGAGAAGCTGCTTCGCGATCGACCTTAATCTGGAGTTGTTTAATAGGAACTTGTGGTTCTAGTTGTAAATCTACTACACCAGGAACAGCTCCCATCACCGACTGGATCTGCTGTCCGAGAGAACGCAGTTCTTCTAATTCTGGACCGTATATTTTAACAGCAATACCAGAACGCACTCCTGAAATTACTTCATCGATACGGTGAGCAATAAAACCACCTACGCTGGGAACTATGCCAGGAATTTTATTAAAGGAAGCACGCAGCTTTTCCATGCTCTCGTCGAGGTTATTCGCTGCTGCTTCAGTTACTTGAATATCGATTTCGGCAAAGTCCACACCATTGACTTCGATATCTCCAGTAGCACGACCTGCCCGCAGTTGAATTGTTTCAAAGTCAGGGTTATCTTTAAGTTCTTCTGATAGGGCAAAAGCAGCCCTTCTAGTAGTATCTAAAGACACTCCAGGATAGAGATTCATGGCAACCACCTGAGACTGTTCTTGAAACTCTGGTAGAAACACTTTTCCCAAGCCTGAAACAATGATAGCGGAAGCTACTAATCCTGCCACAGCACTCATTAAGACAATTTTAGGCTTAC
This sequence comes from Myxosarcina sp. GI1, assembly GCF_000756305.1. Classification (NCBI taxonomy): domain Bacteria; kingdom Bacillati; phylum Cyanobacteriota; class Cyanophyceae; order Pleurocapsales; family Pleurocapsaceae; genus Myxosarcina; species Myxosarcina sp. GI1. The sequence goes on along the minus strand of NZ_JRFE01000058.1, from coordinate 84,995 downwards.
TAATCGACCATCCTAAGAGGGGACGATAAACGCGCTTAAATCGACGTGCAATCCAAGTCTCATCATCGGGAAGTTTACTGTTTGCCAGTAATAAGGCACACAAAGCTGGTGTCAAAGTTACTGCAACTAAAGTCGAAGCACCAATTGCCAATAGATAAGTAATTGCCATGGGCGTAAAAATCTTCCCTTCTACCCCCGATAGAGCAAATACAGGGGCAAATATTACGGCAATAATCACGGTGGAAAACAGCACGCTCACCCTAACCTGCACCGAGCTATTAAAAACTACTCTTAGGGGGGCAATAGGATTACCCGCTCGTTGATTTTCTCGCAGACGACGGTAGGAGTTTTCCATATCGACGATCGCGTCATCTACTACCGAACCGATGGCGACGACTAACCCCCCCAAAGTCATGGTGTTAATTCCTCCACCCTGAAACTTGAGAAACATCAGCCCCAAAATTAACGCTAAAGGCATAGCACTGAGGGTAATAACAATAGTGCGCCAGTTCATCAAAAAGAGAATCAAAATCGCCCCAACGATAATGATTCCATCCCGCAAAGCTACTTGAACATTTTTCACCGATGCTTCGATAAAATCTGCCTGTCGAAAAGTTCGAGTTAATTTAACATCTTCAGGCAAAGTTTTTTCAATTTCCTGCATTACTGCTTCCACTGCCTCAGTGATCTTGACAGTATCACCAGTAGGTTGTTTTTTAATCATTAGAACTACAGCAGGCTTACCTCCTAAAGCTCCATCCCCCCTTTTTACTGCCTTGCCAATTTTTACCTCTGCCACATCCCTCAAACGCACGGGTGTCCCACCCCGTTCGGCAATCACCGCACGCTCTAGATCGGCGATCGAAGTCGCTCGACCCTGCTGTCTGACAATCAGTTCGCGATCGGGACTAATCAAAAAGCCTCCAGGGGCATTCACGTTCGAGCCACTGGTTGCTTCGGTTACTTGCTCTAAAGACACATTAAATTGCTGTAACTTAGCTGGATCGACTAAAATTTGATACTGTCGCTCTTCTCCGCCAAATACTACTACTTGACTGACACCAGAAATGCCTAGCAGACGGTTTTTAATTTGCCAGTCTGCTAACCGCGTTACTTCCATCAATGGCGTAGTCTCGGCAGTTAGAGCATATTTCAGAATGTCTCCTATGGGTGAAGTAGTAGGAGTCATCTCTGGCGGACTAATGCCTTCTGGTAGTTCGCTTTGAACTTGCTGTAACCTTTCGGTAACTAACTGTCTGGCTCGATAGATATCGGTATTTTCTTCAAAAATAAGGTTAACGACGGAAAGACCTACGGCAGAAGAGGAACGAATCGATTGTAACCCTGGAGTACCGTTGAGCGCACTTTCCATTGGCAAAGTGATTAAAGATTCTACCTCGTCGGGGGCGAATCCAGGGGCTTCTGTTTGAACTTGTACTTGGGGGGGGGCAAAACTCGGTATTACATCCAAGGGCATTTCCCTAATGACGAACAGTCCCCACAAGGCAATTATAATCGCGCCGATAACTACGAACCAGCGTCGCGCGATCGACCATTTGAGTATGGAATTGAGCATGTTTATTTAGTTTAAAGTCTTAGAGATTAATCGGAAGATTCATTATTTTGAGGGGATATTTGTGGGGTCTGTTCGCCCTCGTAGGCACTATCACCAGTAGTATTCGCCTCATTTAGCCCAAATTCCTCTAGTTCTTCTTTCTCTCCTACTAAAGACTGAGGTTGCATTCCCGTATGACGACCCACCGCAAAGGCAGTGGTCATTCCCCCTACTCCAAGCAATGAGAGCAACCATAATGATGATGAGCTAGAAGAACTGGTGCTTTCATCTGTCTTTTCATCGTGTTCGTGTCCCTCTTCATCATGAGTTCCTTCGGGTTCTTCCTCACCGTGTTCGTGTCCCTCTTCATCATGAATTCCTTCAGGTTCTTCTTCATCGTGGTCGTGTCCCTCTTCATCATGAGTTTCTTCTGTATCAGGTTCTTGACCACCACCTTTTAAAGACTCAGCGTAAAGCATAACCCCTCCTTGAGCTACTATGCGATCGCCCTCTGTTAAACCCTCTTCAACCGCTACCAAGCCACCAGAGCTTTCTCCCAAGCTAACTGCTACTGATTCGTAGACTTCACCCTGGTCTTCTTGAAGAAATACCAGATTCCTACCATTAGCTTCTACTACCGCTTCTTGAGGAATAGCTATAGTAGCAGATGTGGTTTGGTCGGTTAATACTTCTAGACTGGCGAACATCCCAGGTTTCAACTCACCGTTAGGATTATCTAATTTTGCACGCACGGGAATTACTCTTGTTTCTCCTTGGACTACCGAGCCAATAACGGTAATATTGCCCGTAAAGGTGCGATCGCGAATGCTAGGAACTTTAACTCGCACTTGCTGACCCTGACGTATTTGGGATAAATCCTTTTCATAGACATTAGCCGTGGCAAACACGCTGCTATCGTCAATAATTGTCATCAAGGTTGCCCCTGCATCCTGAAAAGATTGACCTATATTTGCTGGGCGTTGTGCCACCTTGCCAGAAATCGGCGCTCTCATTGTTAATAATCCACGCTCGTTAGCTTGAATTCCCAGTTGTTGTAATCTAGTAAGGTACTGAGTCTCACTGAGTTTGAGACGGGATTCAGCAGCTCGCACATCTGCCTGAGCTTTTTGTAGTTGGTTTTCCGCAGCTATGACCTCTCGTTTGCTCTCGGCATTGGTAAGTTGAGCTTGCGCTCCTGCTAACTGGGTTTCCGATTCTAGTGCATTACGACGGGGGATTACTCCTCGTTTTGCTAACTCGCTATCTCTTTGATACTGCTCGCGAGCAAATTTTAACTGGCTCTTTGCCTGGACGATTTCGGCAGCAGCTATGTTTGAATACCGTTGATAGTTCTGCTTGGCTAGCTGTAGGTCGGCTTGCGCTTGTTGTAGTGCAGCTTCAGCTTCGGCTCGTTGATTTTGAGAATTTACTCGCAATTCAACTAAACCAGGACTAGACAAAACAGCAATAGGCTCTCCCGTATTGACAGCTTGCCCTGGTTCGACCAGCAACTCTACAACTTGAGCTTGGTCGATGGGCGTATTTACTTCTACTTGTTTGTTAGGTAAACTTTCTATTTGTCCTGGAGTTTTAATTGCTACTGACAACCTCTGTCGCTTTACTGGTTCGACTTGAATTCCCAGGTTTCGAGCAACTTCGGGGGCGACTTCAACTGATTTACCCGCTTCATTACCTGCTGATTCAAAAACGGAGCTTCCATGACTGTGACCCTGACCAGACAGCGCAGGCTCGGCGATCGCCAACAAGATCGAGCTTAAAAATGATACGTAAGTATAGAGTTTCAGTGGTGAGAAGTATTTAGGAGATAAAATTTTCATTGCTGGGATATTTCTTTAGACGGCGAAGGAATAAATTGTTAAACCTACCAGGTGTCATGCTCGGCAAGCCATTTAAGCAGTCAACCCATTGTTATATAGCTTTACAATTAATTGACGTTTTTTACATCTTTCCATACAGACCATGAAATTCGGATGAAATTCAAAGTTTTTGCAAGTATTGCTTTTGAAATTTTGTCAACCTAAAGCCGATCGATTGCCCTCTGAAGCAATGCCAAAGAGCGATTATAGTTGGTTATAGCTCTTACTCGATTGCCAGCAGCTTGTGTCAATTCGTTTTGCGCGGTATTGACTTCTAACTGTGTACTCGCATCTTGACTATAGCCAAAACTAACTAATTCCAGAGCTTTTTCCGCTTGTTGTAAGGCAATAGTAGCCGTTTCAATGTTCTTAGCGTTAGCTAGGAGGTTTTTGTAAGCTTGTTCGACTTCTAAACGAATTTGGTTGCGGAGATCGGCAAAGCGGACTTCGGCAATTTGAGCATTAACGGCTTCTTGCTTTGCAGCAGCAGCGGTAATTCCTCCATCAAAAAAATTCCATCTGACCCTAGCACCAACAGCATAGCCATCTGTACTTTCTTGACTTAACTCTCCTACTGCCTGATAGTTAGCAAACAAACCGAGGTTGGGTCTTACTTCTGATAAAGTTACCCGTCGCTGCTGGAGACTAATATCACGCTGGATTAATTGTTGTTTAAATTCCGCTCTATTTTGGAAAGCTTGAATAATAGTCTCTTCGAGGGAAAGGTTCCATTCCTCGCCAACTTCAACTGGATTGGCAGCAGCAACATCGATAGTTTCAGATAATCCTAAAATCCTAGTCAGGCGATCGCTAGCCAGATCTTGTTGAGTTTGCGCTTGAATCAGTTCTTGTTCGGCATTTTTAAGCTGAACTGTAGCACGGGCAATATCTAATTGAGTACCTAACCCTCCTTCCTCTAAAGCTCGTGCATCCCGTAAAGCTAGTCGGGCATTTTTCACCGCAGCTTGACTGATACGTACCTGTTCGTCAGCTTCTTGGAGATCGTAGTAAGCATTAATGACATCCAATTGAATTTGTTGCTGGAGTCGTTCTAGTTCCAATTGGTCGAATTGTAATTGTTTTTGAGCAGCTTTAATTCGTGCCGAACGTTTGCCAAACGTAAAAACATCGTAACTGAGTTCTACTGTACCCGCTAAAAAAGCAGGGGAGGAGCTAGCCGTCTCAAAATTCAACTCCGTAGGATTTTCTATATTATCTACCTGTACCAGTTCAGTACTCAAAGCTAAATTGGGATACCAAGCTCCTTGCGCCTGTCTCAAAGCTACCTGCGATCGCTCTCTAGTTAGAACAGCAACTTGCAATTCTCGATTGTTTTTCTTAGCTAGTTCCAGTGTTTGTTCGAGAGTAAGAGATTGCACTTGTTGAACTTTTACTCGCTCGGTGGAAGTAGGAAGTTCTAAAATAGAGGAATTCGCTGATGAGGTAGAACTAGCAGAAATTTGAGCCGAAGTTTGCGCTGAAGCTGACTTTAATTGAAATAAACTAATTCCTACACTAAATCCTGTAGCTATTAGTCTCCACAATGTAGACATATGTTTGTATTGCTTAATAATAAAGAGTCCAATCAGATGCCAAAACTATTCTTGGAGAATATACAATCAGCGAAGCATTGATAATTGTAGAAAGTATTTTTTTCATTGGTTTTGTATCAAAAAATTGCTGTCTCCTTCAACAATTTAACGAGATTCGATGAAATTCGGATGAAATTTCAGTTGCCAGCCCAGATACCTATTGATTGTTTAGTTTGCCTGAATCTGAAATACTTAGCCAAAATCTTAGAATTGACCTTTTAGAATTGACCTTGAAGTTGAGAGGAAATTTGACAAAACGGTTAGAGATACTTTTTAACTGCCATAGCTTAAGAGACAAAAATATTAACTCAAATGTCATCTTACTTACTTCTGTTAGAATATGAGAAAAATATGAAAACTAGCAAAAATGACATGTAGCTGGGGCAGCTTTTGTAGGATTAGCTGCTGCAAGCCCCGAAATTGGTATTTAATGTGGCGAGTGGGGTCGCGGAAGTGCTTGCTCTTGATGCTGATGAGAATTCTGAGCCAAAATTCCGTATTTAGGTGCAAATACCATTGTTATCATAAACAAGACTGTCAGAAGTACCACAATTGAGCCACCTGTAGAGACATCGAAATGATAGCTAAGATAAGTTCCACCCACACAAGAGAAGACACTCGTAACAATAGAAATTATTAACATACGGTCAAAGCGATCGGTTAATAGGTAAGCTGTCGCTCCAGGAGTTACCAGCATGGCAATCACTAAAATGATACCTGCGGTTTGAAGGGCAGTTACGATAGTAAGAGCCAGCACCGAAAGCAAAGTATAATACATAAATTGAGTATTAAGACCGATGGCTTTAGCGTGATTGGGGTCAAAACAAAATAGCAGCAGGTCTTTACGGCGTATTAAAATCACCACCAGAGTAATTGTACCTGCAATCAAAGTTTGAATGATGTCCTGTTGAGATATGCCCAACACATTGCCAAACAAAATATGAAACAGATCGATATTACTGGGAATTTTTGTTACCAGCACCAAACCGAAGGCAAAAAAACCTGTAAATACTACGCCAATCACGGCATCTTCTTTAAGACGAGTTTTTGATTTAATGTAGCCAATTGCCACGGTTGCCCCAAAGCCAAAGACAAATGCGCCAATAGCAAAGGGAATATTCAGGGCATAGGCTACTACTACCCCAGGCACAACCGCATGAGAAACCGCATCTCCCATCAAAGACCAGCCCTTGAGGGTAATGTAACAAGAAAGCACCGCACAGACTAAACCGACAAAGGCACTAACCCAGATTGCCTGAACTAAAAATCCATACTGTAAGGGTTCGATCAGCCAGTCTACCAGGGGAATATTGGCAATTAGATTACTCATCTATCCACCTCAGATGTCTGGAACATTTGACGTAAGCTGGTAACTGGTAAACCACCGAAGGTCATGGCTAAGTTTTCTTCGGTAAAAGTTTCTTCTGTCGTTCCAGCAGCTAGAATTGTTTGGTTGAGGAGGATAGTGCGATCGCAAAACGTGGAAATCGAAGCTAGATCGTGGGTGGATACCAAAATGGTGTGTCCTTCTGACCGTAGCTGGATCAGCAGATCGATGATGCGCTTTTCGGTCTTAACATCCACACCCGTAAAAGGCTCATCGAGTAAAATCACCTTGCCTTCTTGAGCTAAGGCTCTTGCTAAAAATGCCCGTTTTTTCTGACCTCCAGACAGTTCGCCAATTTGATGATGGCGAAAATCAATCATACCCACCCGCTCCAAACTTGCCATTACTAACCGACGATCTTTAGCACTCGGAATCCGCAGCAGGTTCATATAGCCGTAGCGACCCATCATTACCACGTCAAATACGCTGACGGGAAAATTCCAGTCTACTTCGTCCGACTGAGGTACATACGCCATTAGCTGACGTTTTTGAGCTTTTTGTACCGAAATACCACCAATAAGGATTTGCCCTTGTCTCGGTTTTAAAAAACCCATAATTGACTTAAACAAAGTAGACTTGCCACCACCATTTGGTCCAACTAAACCAGTAATCGTCCCTGGTTCGACAATGCAGTTAGCATTATAGAGAGCGAGTCGAGCATTGCTGTAGGTAACGCTGAGGTTATTGACGCTGATATCGAGTGTTTGAGTTGCAGATTGCATAATGCTTTTTTCCTAGTTATGTTACTCAAGACTTATAGAATGAAAAATTACTGACTTTTACTGCCCCCTAGCAAACCATTAGTAATAGTGCGGGCATCATATTCGAGTAAATCTATAAAGGTGGGAACTGGTTCTTGTTCCGTCGAAAGAGAATCTACATAAAGGTTGCCTCCAAATCTTGCCCCTGTTGTCTTAGCAACTTGCTTTTGTCCTTCATTGCTAACGGTGCTTTCACAGAAAATAGTTGGCACATCGTTGGTTTTTACTTGCTCAATTACCCTCTGTATCTGCTTGGGAGTAAACTGTTGTTCGGCATTAATCGACCACATATAGATTTCTTTCATGTCATAGTCGCGAGCGAGATATGAGAATGCCCCTTCGCAACTTACTAAATAGCGTTGCTTTTCGGGTACTTGCTTCAAGTCTGCCTGTAGTTTTTCATCAATTGCTTTTAATTGTTCGCTGTATGCGGATGCGTTAGCGTTATAGGTATCCGCGTTTTCTGGGTCTAGTTCTACAAAAGCTTGACGAATATTTTCTACATAAACTAGTGCATTAAGAGGCGACATCCAGGCATGAGGATTGGGTTTGCTGGCATAAGGTCCTTCAGAAATTGGAATCGCCTCAATTCCCTCTGTCAATAACACCGAGGGGACATCTTTCACATTACCTAAAAACTGTTCAAACCAACGCTCTAAATTCATACCGTTATAAAGAATCAAGTCGGCATCTTGAGCTTTTACTATGTCGCTTGGTGTAGGTTCGTAACCGTGAATTTCTGCACCAATGCGAGTAATAGACTTTACTTCTAGCTTGTCACCTGCCACATTTTGAGCCATATCCGCCAAAATAGTAAAAGTAGTGAGAACTTTCTTTTTGCCTTTGGTGTCTGTTGATGAGTCGGCAGCAACGTCAGCCACATCTGTATCGTTTGATGTAGTTGTTGACGAAGTTCCCCCAGTACTACTACAGCCAGTGAGCCACATCCCTAGCGTTAAGCTAATGAATAAGATAATGCCACGCCTTAAATAAATTTCCGCCATAGAAAAACAAGCCAATCTGATTTCATAATCATATCACTTTTCTTTCATATTTATCTCATAATTGAGCTGAGAAACCACGTAAAAACGTCAAGATATTTGAGGCAAGAGCTTATTGAATAAATACTTGCGATTTGATTCTAGTTTCATTTACTAGAATGGTATTGAGAGGTGAATGTTTTTGTTTTGAGTTACAACAAGAACGATCCAGCCATGAAACTGATGAAGATATTAGGCATTTTATTAGGGATGACATTAACTGTTGGCGGATTGTCGGTTTTTGTCAGACCAGCTTTAGCCATTGCTTCTACCCAACAGCAATCGGCAGTTTCTACCGAGCGCATGAATGTTGAAAGCCTGTTCGAGCGCGGTACGGAAAAAATCAATCGTGGTGATTATCAATCGGCAATTGCCGATCTAGATCGCGTTATCGAACTCGACCCTAACTATATTGAAGCCTATTGTAGTCGGGGAATGGCAGAATTTGGCTTGGGAAATTTGGAACGGGCGATCGCTCAATTCGATTTGGCATTACAGGTTGCTCCCCGTCATGCTGATGCTTTGAATAGAAAAGGTATCGTTCTCGCACAGCAAGGTAATCTAAAGCGAGCCGTCAACAACTTTGGTCAAGCTTTGAATTTTGACTCTAACTTTGTTGATGCCTATTACAATCGAGGTAAGGCGCGTACTGAATTAGGAAATCTTCAAGGTGCGATCGCTGATTATAACCAAGCTATTAAGCTCGATCCCAATTTAGCTGAGGCTTACGGCAATCGGGGATTTGTTCGCGCTCGAATAGGAGAAAAACAAAAAGGTTTAGAAGATTTACAACAGGCAGCCCAACTATTCTTAGATTCAGGGAATATGGCTGGATACCAACAAACTCTCGCTTATATTCAAATGATTCAACGGTAGATTAATTAGTTGAAAAGTAAATTTTATAATGTAGTTATCTCAAATAATTTCAATACTAATAGGTCTATATTTTTCTTAAAGATACAAATGCCAGAAATAACCAAAAAACCTAATTTTCGCGATGTTGCTGCGTAAAATCAAATAACTGTTCGGTCTTAGTTATCTTGCTCATAACCTCTAATTCGATCGTATTTTCGGATTTGCTCTACCGATAAAAGTGGAGTTATTTGCAAATGTGCCTGTAAATGGATTGACCTTAATTTTCCATAGAGTCGTGCCAATTCATTAGTTTTATTATGGAGTTGGACATTAGTAATTTTTTTCGTAGTAAAAGCTTCGCTGAGTTCTTGTTCTTTAGCGACTATAGTTTGACCGAGACTTTTTGCCTCAGACTGCATTTGGTTAAAGGCTTTTTGAATTTTTTCTATCTGTGTAGCAGAAAGATTTAGCTGCGATCGCAAGTCTAAGACATGACGAGGACCTGGATAGCTATTCAGTTCAGCCATACGTGCGTAGCCAGCACCTTTACCCTCCAGGAGATTGTCAACCTCTTCAGCATTCAAACCCCGTACAGGGGAATTTAACTGTTCTGCGTAAGGCGAGTTTAAATCATTATAATGGTTATCCTGCGGATGTTGAGCTAGAGCTGTCATGCTGCCCGTAGTTATGAAAATACTCAGCAAGAAGAGAAAATATCTAATACGAGCAAATGACATCGTTATCTACTTTTTTTGCTAAAACTGTTTCCGATATTCATAAACTATTTATAGATACACTCGAAATTAGAGGACAAACCTCTTCAGAGTTTGGTTCGAGCGCGGGGTTATCTATCCAGCTAGAGCGATATTCTTCTAACTCCTTTTTAAACAAACTCATCCGTTTAATCTGAATTTCCAGTTGTTCGATCTTGTCATTTAATAAGCCCTGTACCAAATCGCAAGGCTGTTCCCCGCGATCGCGCACGTTTAGTATTTGCTTAATCTCTTCCAAGGTAAATCCTAAAGCTTGAGCTTTCTTGATAAATTGCACCTGCGAACCTGCGTTCTGACTATAGTAACGATAGCCATTATCTCCCCTATGTACGGGAACTAAAAGCCCAAGATCGCTATAGTAACGTAAAGTTCCTACTGCTAGATCGGTTTGTTTGGCTAGTTCGCCAATTTTTAGGTAAGCTATTTCACTCATAGTTGTTTTGCAATTTCTTCTTATCGCTATTTAGAGTATAAACTCTCTAGCGTACTAGAGAGTCAAGACAATTAGAAGCTAATTAGTATTTGTCTATTTAGCTGCCTCTTGTAAGCGAACGATCGCAGCGGGTTCGGCTTCTTTAATTTTGGTGGTTTCCGCTTCTCCTGTAAAAGCATTGAAAAGCAGTACTCCACCCATAACCGCCATAATCGCATTTTCGGTAAAGCTGACAATACCCAAGGGGGCTTTAGAATTACCGCCGACACAAGCACAGTTGAGAGCCAATTTATCAATATATACGGCTTTAATCACCGATATTCCACCACTAACACCGATAAATAGAGAGGTGATACCAGTAGCTATTGGAGCAACCCCAGAGAGAAATCCTAGAGCGATCGCCAATTCCGCAAAAGGATATATTTTGGCGTAAGGTTTAACTTTCTGGGTTATCAGGTCATATTTCTCAAAACTCTCGGCAAAAGATTCAACATCCATTAGCTTAAGGGTAGCCAGCAAAGATAGGGAAAAGCCCATAAACCCAGTCAGTCCCATCGCAGTAGCCAAAGCCATCAGTCCTGCACTGGAAAAAACGGCAATTACAGGAGTGTAGGAGTATTCTGCCCCTTCAGCTTCTACATCTAGTTTTTCTGCTAAATCGGTATATCCGCCAACTCTTTCGTCTCCAAAAAAGATCTGAGGCGTGGTTTGAACGTTATGTTTGGCTTTAAAAGCTTCGGTTTCTTCTTTTGATTTTAGTTTGTGGTCTTCAAACTCGATGCCTTTTTCATCAAGCAAATTGACCGCTTTCAACCCCCAAGGACATTCGTGTTCTGGGGTAGACATTCGATATACTCTAACTTTTTCTAAAGTCGCGCTGTTCATACTGGTGTTATTTTATTTAATTTGTATATATCCAAACCAGATAGATTTTAAATCCGATCTATAAGTTTGGAATCTGCAATTGGAAACATTGTTTACTGGCAATAAAAGAGTTTTTTCCAGATTGCCAGTATGTACTTGCAAATACGAGGTTGCATTCTAAATAAGATTTTCGAGACTTACGGAGAGTAGAACGAGGTAACACTAATGCTAATGCTGGGAATCATTTTAACTATTACGTCTTATCTACTACCTGCTGCTCGCATACAAAGAAATGCAGCACCTGGCGTTACTACGCTGTCGCCATTTGACGGCAGGATTCAGCACAGCGACGACAAGATTCAGCACAGCGTTTACAGTGGTCGCTATCGTGACTACCACACTCTTCAGCACAACGTTCGCAAGCTTCAGCGCAGACACTACACATTTGAGCGTGAATACCAGAGGAACGCATCATCAGACGAGCGCAAAGGTCGCAAGTATCAGAACAGTCACGGCATAATTCGATACACTTGGACATCATCTGCACCATGTCGCTATTAAGACAGGCGGTAGCGCAGTTTTCACAGTCTTTAAGACAATCCAGACAAGCTTGAATACAAGAATCTAAGTTAGAGGATTGAGTTGATGTAGCTGTCATAATTAAATCTTTCCAATTGTTTTTTGTGCAGATTGCTCTGCAATTCCTAAACTATAAGGTTGCAACAATGACGACATCTTTCTTCTGGCTGAAACGGAATTTATAACTAAAGGAAGAAAGCAATTTCATGGTGATTTCATTTTTATGTACTATGTAAATTAATTGTTAATTTAAAATTGACCCAGGTGCATGACAATAAAGATGTTTTTGAGAATAAAAGCTGCTTGAAGCGACTATAATATAGATATTTACCGTATTAAAATTGTTATCTATCAATATTTTGTTTGCTGTTAAGCAATAACAAAGATAGTTTTAGATAATTTTACTTTTATCTGCATTTGTTAGAACTTTAGGTAGATATTGAAAGCTGCCGATCGCGCTAGACTCAATAATTATGAAGCAGCAATCTATCGAGACATCATCTTCGTTATCGTATATACGTGCTTTATCAGCAGCACTAATTTTGGGGGTGTGTTCTGTAATTTATCTGACATATATACCCAAAGCTGCGGTAGCCGTCCATAGTGGTGTTGTCTTGGCTGTTGCTGGTGCTATATATGTTGGTTTCGGTTTGGTTGAAGGAAGCAACAATGCAGTAATCTTAGAAGCGATATCGGGCTTGTTTTTCGGCAGCATTGCCATCGTCGGTACGATTTATTCACCTCAAAATTTTGGGAATAGGTTTTTTGCTCCATGCCGTGTGGGACTGTCTGCACCATTGGAAAGTGGTTAAGACTGAAATAAATCTTTGGTATCCTTCTTTCTGCGCGATATACGACTTTATTGTAGGCATATATCTTTTAGTTATTTATTTTAGTTAAAAAAGTAAAGCAACACCGATGGAAACGACTATCGATCTTCTATACCTATGAATTAGCAAATTATTAATGTTTTGATGCCTCAAGATATTAATTCAAACCAGAAAAACTCAGGGCTTATTTTTGACAGACAGTATTCGAGCCAAGAAAATTTGCACCGCACCATTTTTAAAATCTCCTAATCAAAACTTTTTATAAATAGTTTTTAGCACGGCAATAATTCAGACAAAAGGGTAAATATAAGATGCGAATACTTTTAGTTGAGGACGAACCAGATTTGGGAGCAGCCTTGAAGGATACTTTAAACCAACACAATTATACGGTCGATTGGGTTTTAAATGGCGACGAAGCCTGGAACTATCTGACAACTAAAAACATTGAATATCACGTAGCAATTTTTGATTGGATGTTGCCAGGGTTATCAGGTATTGACCTCCTCAAAAGATTAAGAAGACAGCAAAGTCCCTTGCCAGTATTGATGTTGACTGCCAGAAGCGAGATCGAAGACAAAGTAACGGGATTGGATACTGGTGCGGATTATTATTTAGTCAAACCGTTTGGAATGGAAGAATTGCTGGCGGTAATACGGGCATTGCAAAGGCGATCGCCAGAACTCGCTCCACCAGAGCTAACCTTGGGTTGTCTGTCCCTCGACTACAACAATAACTGTGTTTGTGTCTGCGATGCCGATCGCTGTTTGCAAACAGTTACTTTAACTACCAAAGAATTTCAACTACTAGAATATTTTATGCGCCATCCCGACCGCATTATTTCCCGCGACCAAATTTTAGCTCAGCTTTGGGACTGGAACGCCGAAACCATGAGCAATGTGGTTGCTGCTCAGGTAAGATTGTTAAGACGCAAGCTAGCAGAATGTGGCTGTGCCGACCCCGTAGAAACTGTATACGGATTGGGTTATCGTTTTAGTGCCAATCCCCATTTAGATTTTCCATCAGCTACAGACTCAGACAAAAGATGAAGAGAAATCGGCTTTTCCAACAAACTCGTCGTCAATTGGCGACCTGGTTTGTAGTCGTAATGATATCGATTATAATTATTTGTGAAATTAGTCTCGATCGCACTTTGACTCGCGCCCATCAGCTGCATCTCGACCGCGAATTGACTTCTACCGCCAACACGATTCACAATGGATTTTCCAATGTCCTCGACATACCAGGCGAACTAAATTTGAGCGCGATCGATCTATTGCCAGACCTCTGCCCCTACAGCGATCGCTGTTACGAAACAGACGGTTTTGAACTATTACCAGTAGAGGTAATCTACAAGGTCGAATACTACGTACGCTTGTTAGATAAGGAAGGTGAGCCGATAGCCATAGCGGGGAAAAGAATCAAGTCTTTACCTATAGATTCGAGTAATTCCCAATGGTTAGATCTACTCGATGATGATGGCTATCCCTACCGTCAAACTTCCCTAGAGCTACATACCAAAGACCAAGAAGTTTGGGGATATCTCCAAGTAGGACGTTCGGTGGAAGAGATGAGAGAATATTTAGGTATTGTCCGCCGAGTCTTGATTTTGGGGTTTCCCTTCGCTGCAACTCTAATTGGCATCGGAGCGTGGTGGCTGGTGGGCAAAGCGATGATGCCTATCTATCTTTCTTACCGTCAAATACAGCAGTTTACCGCCGATGCTGCCCACGAACTGAGGACTCCTTTGGCTGCAATTAGAGCGACGGTAGAGTCTACTTTGATGAGACCTACTTTAAATGAAATTAGCACTAGAAGCACTTTGGAAACCATATCCCGTCAGAACCAAAGACTATCAAAGATCGTATCAGATTTAATGATCCTGAGTCGTTTAGATCGTCAGTTGTCTGGTTGGAATACCTTTGCCTTAGATGAATTGGTAGTCCTCAACGATTTGGTCAACGATATAGCCGAAGAATTTGCAGCTTTGGCGATCGCTAACAATTTACAACTGCGATTACAAAATGAAGTAGCCCAACCATTAGAAGTGGTCGGCAATTCCGAACAACTGTATCGAATGGTATCTAATTTAGTAATCAACGCCATCAACTATACTCCCGCAGAGGGAACAGTAACGATTATGCTCAAAGCGACTCGCAGCGAAGCCGCGATCGAAGTTCGCGATACGGGAATTGGCATTGCTAAACCAGAACAGAAACGTATTTTCAACCGCTTCTATCGGGTAAACAGCGATCGCTCTAGACAAACTGGTGGTTCGGGACTGGGGTTAGCGATCGCTATGGCAATTGTCCAGGCTCATAAAGGTAGTATTGAAGTGATAAGCAAACTGGGCGAGGGAAGTGCATTTATCGTTAAATTACCCAGACTAGAAAATGATTAATGATTATCAATTTATCTCGATCTGACGATAGCGAACTTTTAATAGCGAACACACGGCAAAAGCGATGAGTCCCAATGCTGCTATAGTCAATAGAACCTTGCCGTAGGGCTGTCGGGCTAAAGTTAATAAAGCACCGTCTAATCCTTTTACTTCTTGCGGATTGTAATTTTTGGCAGCGTCAGCTATAAAAAATCCCGTCATTACGAAGACAACACCCCTGGATGCTATACCAAAGCGACTGATATGAACTAACGTCTTCTTCTGTATAGCTCCAAGCTTATCTAAATTGTGCTTTTTATGAAACTTCACTTTGTAAGCAAGATAAACTTTATAGAAACCAACACCGATAACGATCGCGCCAACCAAACCCACTAACCATCTCCCAAAAGGCTGCTGCATCAACATTGCCGTCCAATCTTTTTTGGTTTTAGTATCGCTACTGCTACCATCGCCTAATAGTAATGATGCAGCATTATAAGCTATGCCCAAATAAAATAAACCGCTCGCTCCGTAACCCAAACGCAAAATCGAACCCTTACAGTCGATCCCTTTATTGCCAGGGTCTTTTATTGCTTGAACGAATCGCCAGAAAACGTATCCTAGTAATCCTACAACAAACAAAGCAAGTAGTATTCGTCCGAAAGGTTGTCTGGCAATCGTTTGTAACGCACCGTTAGTCCCCGTGGTTTTACCACCAATGCCAAACGCTGCAAATAGTGTCAAGATACCAATTAAAGCGTAAACAAAACCTCTAGTAATATAACCAAACCTAGCTAGTGCCTCCATATTAAATATTTCTTAAATATATTTTTAGTATTCAGTCTATTTTAAAAATATCGATTGCCTATCTCTCTTGGTATGTAGATTGAATCGTTTTATAGAGTTGTCAATGCTTTTGGCTGATTAGAGCGATCGCGGTTTACTCTATTCAAACCAAACTCACTATTCAATTTGCTCGTATTCATTATCAGTATCAAAGTATATTTGTCACCCCAACTGATAGAAGAGTCTGAGAAATTGAATGCAAAATCTATATTTCCTCTTGACATTAGAGTTGACTCTAAGGTTTAGGCTAAGTCTAGAACGATAATATTGAAGAGGAAGAAATGACAAAACAATTAGTAGAAGTTTTTATAGCTGGCTGTCCTTTATGCGATGAAACAGTCAAGTTGGTAAAAGAGTTAGCTTGCTCTAACTGTGAAGTAAAAATTTACGATCTCCATCAAGAAAACGCAGCAGGAAAAGAGAAAAGAACGCAATATGGAATTTATCGCGTACCTGCGGTAGTAGTGGATGGTAAATTAGCAGAATGTTGTTCCTCTCAACAGCCCGTATCTCGCGAGATGCTCGTAGCTGCTGGTATCGGGCAAGGATAGGAGAAGATGACAGAAAGAAAAGGCTGGTTAATTGGTGAATTGAGCGATCGCGTCGGGGTATCGGCTCATACAATCCGCTATTACGAACGCTTGAGATTACTCGAACCTTCAAAGCGAACTGAGTCAGGATACCGTATCTATAGTGAAGAAAATGAAGAACGCTTGCGCTTCATTCAAAAAGCCAAAAGATTCGGACTGTCTTTGGATGAAATTAAACAGCTAATTACCATTAGAACTAAGGGAACACCCCCTTGTGCCAGTCTCAAAATAATGGTTAAGCAACATCTCGACGATTTAGACCACAAAATTGAAGAAATGGTGTCTTTACGTCGAGAATTAGCCAGTCGTTATGAAGAAATAGATAGATTGTTATCGGATAGCTCTACTCCTACATCTGAAGAAATTTTTCGGGGTAAGATCTGTGGGTTAATTGAATCTATCGACTAGTTCGGTAAACAAATTGCACAGCCTGGTTTTACTACAATTACGCCTTCTTAACTGCCCTTACTTTTCCCGTTAAGTGTTTCGGGCAAGCTCCCAGCCCTCACAAAGGTCGTGTAATTTTAACCAACCACGCCAGAGAACTTGGATGCCAATGTTCGTCTTACGACGATGTTCGAGATAGCCCCCCAGATAAGCAACAGCCTCTACTGCCCAAGCAATGGTTAAGAGAGGAGGGAGTTTTTGTCTGGCCTTGACTTTTAAGACTTCAAGCTGAACGGAATTGAGGATGGCGATCGCGGGAGCATCGGGTTGAGTTCGATGGAGATAAGTAACTTGTAAAAGTTCAACAGCGATGACACTCAAAAAGCCGAGTAAAGTCTTCATGCCTACAGCAGCCAGTCGATATCGCTCGCTCTGACACCCAGACTTCAAAATTTTATGATAGTCTTCAACTCGCCAACGGTAAGTGTACCAGCGTAAAATAGTCGCAGCCATGAAGGCATCTTCCACCACTTCTGTCGTCAGCAGCATCCAGGATAGAGG
Organism: Myxosarcina sp. GI1; assembly: GCF_000756305.1. Lineage (NCBI taxonomy): Bacteria > Bacillati > Cyanobacteriota > Cyanophyceae > Pleurocapsales > Pleurocapsaceae > Myxosarcina > Myxosarcina sp. GI1. The sequence goes on along the minus strand of NZ_JRFE01000058.1, from coordinate 67,688 downwards.
GGTTTCCCCTTCGGGACAACCGATTTCTGTGGCATAGACAGCATAAACTTTTAAAGGGTCACGATTCTCAAAGCGATAAGGAGTTCGCAAGTTGACCTCCCTAAATCTTACGGCTAGTTTGGCTCTTCGCGCTTTACGCTTAGCCGTGGCAGGTATCTCGATTTCTTGTTCAAAACGAATGGGTTCGGTTTCCATCTTAGACCAGAGCCGTTCGCTGTTTTGGTCTAAACTGCGATTATGGGCAGCTCTGACTACAACTCCTGTGTGTTTCAGTTGACGCACTTGGTCAAAAACTTCGGCCACATCTCCTTCTCGGTCGAAGATATGAATCACTCTGGTGTTGGCTTCTACTTGCTTGTCCACCACACAGAGAGCTTCGACCCATTTGTAAGATTCTTTCTCGACAAAGGGTCTTTGACGGGCCTTTTTTCGGTTTTCGGCTTGCCGTTGCTTTTTTTGTTGGGGAGTTTCATCTTGGGGAGGTTTGGGCTTGTGTTCTCGATTCCACAGTTTTTGCCACAGTAACCCCAAAGTTTGTCCTTGTTCTGGTTCAATCGCCAAAGCACTATGCAAAATTAGACCATTGCCACCATTCCCTGTGGGACCATAGCCTTCCCTTTTCGCCTTAATGCTGCGATAATCCAAAAAGGTCGTATCTCCTACCGATAAGACCAGATCATATTCTTCCACGGCGGCAGTTGTCATCTGACAGTGCGGCTCGATTATCTTGTCAAAATCGGTCTTCGAGTTAGCAAAAATTCATAGGACTTTTTCAACTCTTTGGCTCCAGAAAATACTTCTGAGAAGGCTTTTCCAAATCCTTGACTCAAAGCTTTTCCAATCGAGAAGGCTCGGTTGTTTAAGCGCTCGTCTCCCAATTGACAACTGGCAAAATTTTTCGTTCCCCATTCCAACATTTTTTGACCTCCACTCACCCAATTTTTTTCACTATACCTTCAAAACTACCTCAAGACTTTTTGCTCTTCTAGTCTGTATTTCAGACTTAGCGGTAAAAGTAAGCTTAACTGCCACGCCAATAATTTGAGGGTTAACAATCTCAGAAACATCTGCCTGAAAATGCTAAGAATGGACTCGCACGAACTCAATTTAATTATTTAGGCTTGATCGATGAAAGTTGTCTTTTTACAAACCAAATAATTAACGGTGGAATTATTAACCACTGAAGTACGGGTAATAAGCCCGTACCCAAAACTGTTAGTGTCGGCATAGCTTCGCCATACTGCCATCTATTTAAAACTCCTGTAGCCAGAGCTTCAAAAATTATCGTAATAATAATTCCTACCGAGATAAAAATAGCAACTTGCCACCAGTTAGGTCGGAAAATCCAGCGACGCGACTTAGCTATAGCTGCTACCGTAACAAAAGCCGTTACTGAAATTCCTGCATCGCCAAAAGTAGCTAGGGTACAGTTGTTGATTATGTCTATGTAGCTAAATTCAGATGAAACTTGAAAATAGGGCATTTGCCGAATTTCCCAAAAGAAGTTTAGCAAGAAAGAGAAAATAGCAACATTTAGTTCTGGTGTATTGAGCCAACGAAATAGATCGATCTTCAACATTAAAATATTTATAGAAAAATGTAAACCCACGTCATTTATGCGTGGGATGAAAATTGAGGCAGTAGCTAAACTTGATTTACAGCGAAGCCGTGTTTGTGGTAAAAACATATCATGAAACAGCTTCGAGGGTTTAAATTTAGATTCTATCCGACTTCGGCTCAACGATTAGAGCTAGCGCAAACGTTCGGCTGCACCAGATACGTCTACAATTGGGCATTAGCATTGAGAACTAATAGCTACTACCAGGCGGGAGTTTCACTTAGCTATACCGACACCTCAAACGCTCTGACTAAGCTAAAGAAAGACCCCGAAAAACCTTGGCTCAAGCAAGTATCAGCCGTACCACTACAACAAGGGCTAAGACATTTGAATACAGCGTTCATTAACTTCTTTGCTGGTAGAAACAAATATCCTAGGTTTAAGAAGAAAAACGGTAGACAGTCGGCACATTACGCACCGAACGCTTTCAAATGGATTGATGGCAAGCTAACTTTGGCTAAGATGTCTCAACCATTGAAAATTAGATGGAGTAGACATTTTGAGGGTCAACCAAAGTCAGTTACTATCTCTAAAGATCCAAGTAATAGGTACTTCGTTTCTTTCTTGGTTGAAGAGGAATTAGAGCAGTGGCAAGCTACAGAAGGTAAAATCGGTGTCGATCTAGGTGTACTAGATGTGATGGTAACTAGTACAGGATTTGCTTCTAGCAATCCAAAGCACTACCAGAAATACCAAGCTAGACTGAAAACTCTACAACGTAGACTAGCCAAGAAAAAGAAAGGTTCAAGCAACCGATATAAGGTAAGACTAAAAGTAGCTCGTCTTCACGCGAAAATAGCCGATTGCCGTAGAGACTTTTTGCACAAATTAACGACTCAGTTAGTACGTGAAAACCAAGCTATCTATACTGAGACGTTAGCTGTAAAAAATATGATGGCTAACCGTAAGCTATCAAAAGCTATTGCAGATTGTGGATGGGGTGAGGCATTACGCCAATTCCAATACAAATGCAAATGGCACGACCGAGAATTGGGAGCAATAGATAGATGGTTTCCATCTTCTAAGCGATGTAGCAGTTGTGGCTATATCCTAGATAAACTAACGCTTTCAGTTCGTAAATGGACTTGTCCTAACGATAGCTGCCGTACAACTCATTTGAGAGATGTTAACGCAGCTAAAAACATTTTAGCCGTCGGGCAGACGGTGTTTGCTTGTGGATCTGGCACTGGCGGGGAGACAATAGATTTGTTGTCTCTAGCTATCCAGGGATGAATCAAGAATCCCACTGCTTAAGCTGTGGGAGTGTCAACTACATACAATGCGATCTCCTAAAGACTTTAAATACGCCAAAAGAAAGGCGCGATCGCTAGCCTTTTGGCAATACCTCAGAATTTTCTGGCTGAAGTGCAGTTGAAGAACAATGGTTGGGCAATCCAGCAAAGCCTGTAAGCATACCAAATATCAACATTAACGCGCCTAAATTCAACACGTTGTCGATAATGGTTTCTCGAACAGCTTCACGTCTTTTTTTTAGCTGAATCTGTCTGACTGCGCGATCGATAAACTCAGGCGAGATATGAGCTTCTGCACCAATCTTTTGGAGTTCGGCTATGGAGTAAGTTTGTTCGTGTTTAGCCTGAAGTTCGGCAGCTAAAGCGAAGATTTCATCAGTATGTTCTTGAGAAATGCGCGATTCTGGTTTATTCATAGGTAAATAATTCTTAACTACATTCGGTATTGATGTCGAACTGACAAATCAAGACTCAATTTAAAATTTTCCAAAAGTTTAATTTTGCTGTTATGCGCGATCGCCACTTTTACTTCATTTCAGACAGGGTTCGCCTCGACATTGATTGACTTCTACTAAAACATGGCTGAGGGAAGATATTCCACTTAGCAAACCTTTATAATATTCTGGCGATCACGGGTAGTGGGTAACTAAGGAAACAGTTGCAGCCAAGCAGTTTTCACCAACATACCAAACGTGCAGATCGGCAATCCGATTGTCGGCATCTGCTTCAATAGCAGTCATAATATCCAATTTTATCTGTTTATCAATTGTCCCATCGAGCAAAACTGTACCCGTATCTCGAACTAGATCGTAAGCCCATTTAGAGATAACACCCGCACCGATCAATCCCATCACTGCATCCAACCAAATCCAACCAAAAACTTGCCAGCGAATAAAGCAATAATAGCTAAAATCGAAGTTAGAGCATCAGTGAGAACGTGAATATAAGCTGCCTGAAGATTAGAATCGTGGTGATGGTGATGGTCATGATGGTGGTCATGATGGTGACTATCTTGTAGCAACCAAGCACTTACTAAGTTTACGATTAAACCCAAAATAGCTACCGCGATCGCCTCATTAAATCGAATCGCTATTGGTTCAAAAAAACGAGTTATGGACTCAATAGCAATAGTTAAAGCCGTTACCGCCAGAGCAACCGCACTGGTATAACCTCCAAGAACGGTAACTTTTCCCGTTCCAAAGGTATATCTAGGATTGTTAGCGTGATGGCGAGCATAACGGTAGGCAAACACGGCAATACCAAATGCTGCAACATGAGTTGCCATATGCCAACCATCAGCAAGCAAAGCCATCGAACCAAAAAAACTTCCTGCGATAATTTCCACTACCATAGTGATGGCTGTCAGCCACATTACTATAGTGGTGTTTTGCTCGGCACGGTCGCGAGTAATAGAAAAGTTATGGGAATGTTGCCATTGTTCTAATATATCCTCGTGCATTAAACTACTCCTTATTTGTTTTACCTAATAGAAGCTATGATGGGTCATTTGCTTCGGCTTTGATTACCCCACGATACATATTCATCCCACAGGTAAAAGTATATTCTCCTGGTTTTTCGGGCATAACTTCTACCGAGGTAGTTTGGTTTAGAGTTAAATCTAATGCCTTATTAAAGTCTGGCAATAATACCTGTTCCAAGCAGCCACTAGGATCTTGACGATAAAAATTGAGCCTGACGGGTTCGCCAGCAGCTACTTCAATTCTATCGGGAGTGTAACCTCCATCTACTGTAATATCTATCTCTTGAATGCCTCGATCTACCCGTGCTTTTTGAGATTTGGTTTTGCTAAACATAAACCACCAAAGTTCCGCCCCAATTAAGCCCAAACCACCTACGGCAACGGCAATTTTTAAACTTAAAGGCTGTTCGAGCTTTTGGAATTGAGCAGTTTGTTCGCCTTCGGAAATGGGCATTTCCACTTCCATATCTCTCTGTGCTAATGCGACGTTAGGTATTAAAGCAAGGAAAAATCCCAACCCCGCTAGAGTGCCATATAGTTTAGTTTTAGTTAACATCTTTATTTATATTTATACGTATTTGTCTTGTTTAGCGATCGCCCTGACGTTCTGGATGACCGAACCAAGAGTGAGGAGAATCGCTGTATTTCTCTGCCATCAACTCCACCACATCATCCATCTGTTTATCGGCTGCTACCCAACCATTTTCTAGATCGGGAAAGTCTAATTTGCAGTTCTCACACTTTTTCCCGTCATAAAAACGGATCGGACACCAAAAAGACTCGACATTACGCAGCATTTCGGCACCGAGAGAATATACGCCCGTCATCCAGTCGCAATACCAACACCAAATTAAGTCGTGTCCTACCAAACCTTCAAACTTGTGCCGACTGACGTTGACCCACTCACCAATATTGTAATGAGGAAAGCCTAATATCCAGACTAGCAGGGGATAGATAGTAATTTCTGACAGGCGAATTAAAAGAAACATGGGTAAAGCCAAGGTAGAAACCCATAATCCCAAATGATTGCGCCACCAGCCAATTTCTTGATTTAAAAAATGAACGATCCGCGAACCGCTCGTAGCTTCAGGATGAGTTCTTTGGTGCCAAAAAATCCAAAGCTGCATTGCCGTAATCTGTCCGACTAAGGTAGCTACCAAACCCAACCAACCTGCTATCCAACTTCCTATTAACCAGGGAATTGGTACGAGCATTAATACAACAAAATCCAGTCCAGGGGCGCGGGTACAAGCTTCAGAGATTGTTTTGCCTAACTTTCCCGTACTAGGTAGTGCTATCAAACAAGAAATAAATGCCACTTCAAAGGTTAAAGTCGCGGTAGCTATGGCGGTATAAACGTTCATCAAAGTCATTGACTGTTTGAAATTAATTATTGTTTGGATGTCGCTCATGTTTAGACTCGCACTTTCGACGGACTAAAGTTACGTAATCTCAAGGCATTAGTTATCACTGAAACCGAACTAAACGCCATTGCAACTCCAGCAACAATCGGATTGAGCAACCAGCCAGAAAAAGGAAACAAAATACCTGCTGCAATAGGAATACCCAGGACGTTATAGATAAAGGCAAAGAAAAGATTCTGACGAATATTGCTAATCGTTGCTTTGCTTAACTCGATCGCGGTCACAATACCCTGTAACTCACCAGAAATTAGAGTAATATCGCTAGCTGCGATCGCCACATCCGTTCCCGTACCGATGGCAATACCCACATCTGCCTGTGCTAGTGCGGGAGCATCATTGATACCGTCTCCTACCATCGCCACAATCTTGCCTTCCTGCTGTAGTTCCTTAACCTTTACTGCCTTTTGGTCGGGGCGTACTTCGGCTTCGACTCTGACAATACCCACCTGACGGGCGATCGCTTCGGCGGTTTTCTGATTGTCTCCCGTCAGCATTACTACTTCCAAATCTAGGTTGCGTAAAGCTCTAACTGCTGCATTGGAAGAAGGCTTGACCGCATCGGCAATGCCCATAATGCCTTCTAGTTGTTTGTCTACGGCAATTAGCACCACGGTTTTTGCTTCGGCTTCCCAAATATCCTTTTGTTTTTGTAACTCGTCGGCATGAATACCCAACTCACCCATCCAGCGTTGAGTACCGATTTGAATCAGACGACCCGATACTATACCCTGTACGCCACTACCTGCCACTGCTTCAAAATCTCTAGCTTCTGTTGGTTCGATATTCTGCGATTCGGCGTATCTAACCACAGCTTCGGCTAAAGGATGTTCGGAGTTGCGTTCGACTGCTGCAACTAAACGGAGTAGTTTTAATTCTGCACCATCGCTAATACCCCGAACAGCTTGATAGTTAGTTACAGTCGGTTTTCCTTGAGTAATCGTCCCTGTTTTATCGAGAACAATAGTTTGTATTTTATGGGCTAATTCTAAACTCTCTGCCCCCTTAATTAGAATCCCGTTTTCTGCACCTTGACCAGTACCGACCATCACAGAAGTAGGAGTAGCCAAACCCAAAGCACAGGGACAGGCAATAATTAGCACTCCGACGGTAGTAATCATTGCTAGGGAAATATTACCCATGACAATAAACCACAGCACAAAAGTAGTTATGGCGATCGCAATTACGGCGGGAACAAACCAACCCGTTACTTGGTCGGCTAATCTTTGAATTGGTGCTTTAGAACCCTGGGCATCTTGTACCAATTGCACGATCTGGGCTAATACCGTATCTCTACCGACTCTAGTGGCTTTAAATTTAAAACTGCCTGTTTTGTTAATAGTCGCACCAATTACTTCATCCCCTGGCTGTTTTTGAACGGGAATACTTTCTCCTGTTACCATCGCTTCATCGATCGTCGAATTACCGCTCACGATCTCGCCATCGACAGGTATCTTTTCCCCAGGACGTACCAAAATAATGTCGTCAATCTGTACTTCACCGATCGGAACATCTATTTCTCGTCCATTGCGTATAACCCTCGCATCTTTAGCTTGCAAACCCATCAGTTTACGAATTGCCTCGGAGGTTTGTCCTTTGGCACGATTTTCAAACCACTCTCCTAGTAGAATCATCGTAATGACTACAGCAGCAATTTCGTAGTACACTTCTGGCATTAAGCCCTGGGTTAAAAAGAAATTAGGAAAGACAGTAGCAAATACAGAGTAAAAGAAGGCTGCGCTAGTACCCAAAGCGATTAAAGTATCCATGGTGGCAGCATGACGCTTAAAAGCTTTCCAAGCATGGATATAAAAACCATAACCACACCAAAACTGCACGGGAACGGTCAAAATTAACTGTAGCCAGGGGTTGTGCAACCATGCAGGAATAAAAGGTAATTCTAACCCTGTCATCATCGGCAGCGAACCGATAACTAAGATAATACTTATTATCCCACCCACAATTATTTTACGGAATAAATCGCGAGATTCGGCTTTGCGGGCTGCTTGTTCGGCATCATCCTCTCCCGTAATCATCTCCTGTTCCTGGAGAGAATAAGATGAATAGCCAGCTTCTTCTACCGCGTATTGAATTTCCTCAATACCAGTGCGACGGGGATTGTATTTAATCGCAGCCTGTTCTGCACCGAAGTTAACGTTACAGGACTCTACTCCAGGAACATTACTAATTGCCTCCTCAATACTGCTGGCGCAGGAAGCACAGCTCATTCCTCTGAGTTTAAGATTGATGTTTTCTATATTGGTGGCGGTGTTCATAAATCGTAGAAGAAAGGTTTGGCAAGACTTGCACAATAGCCCGCATCATCAAGCACTTCGATAACAGCCGATTCAGAAGCCTCGGTTTTTACCGTCACTTGTTTACTTTGAAGGTGGGTTTCTACTTCTGCTTCGGGATCGAGAGAGTGAATCGCTTCGGTAATGGTTTTGCTACTAGCATTGCGAGATATATTTTGAATTTCCAACTGTATAAGCATGGCGTTTAGTCGCTTTACTAGCATTAAGTTTTCAATTTAAGCAGCGGGATAACCAGCAGCAGCGATCGCTTCTCGGATGGATGATTCTTTAGCTTGGGTGTCTACTTTGACTTGCTTGCTTTTAGGATCTGTTTGTACGTCTGCACCAGGATCGACTGATTGAATCGCTTTGGTAATGGTCTTACCGCAACCACCACAAGCCATGCCTGGTACTTTTAGTTCTATAGTCATTGTTATTTACCTCGTTTGTTTAGTTCTAAAATTAGCTTAAACTCTCAAGTTAGCTAGAGAGTCAAGGGGATAAGAGAAATTTTTTATCTACTGTTGAGGATGGTGTTCGGAATTTCCCGACATCTGAGAATTATTGCCATTCATCGAGTTCTCACCCATCATTTCTTCCATCTGTCCCATCATTTGCTTCATGTGTTCCTTCATTTGTCGATCGTGTTGTTGTAATTCCTCTGGAGACATCTGAGCTAGCTGCTGCTGCATTTGACCCATTCTCTGCTGCATCTGCCCTAGCATCTGCTGATGCTGTTGCCGTATTTGCTCTGGAGTCATTGAGTCTGTCATAGTGCCATTGGGCATCTCAGGCATATCGGTAGTGGTCTGTGCCACAGAGGAAGTCGCGCTCAACCCAATCGCGATGAGTCCCGCTAAAGCGAAAGCTCGTAAGGCTTTACTATTTGAATTCATTTTTCTGATTGAAATCATGCTGATTTTCATATTTTGTTGTTCTGTGTGTTTAAGCTGTCTGTTCGACGGGAAGTTCGGCACTCTTCCAGGCTTTCCAAGAGCCAGGAACATTGTTTACTCTCTCGAACCCATGTTTTTGTAAAATGCTGGCAGCTAAGGAGGCGCGATAGCCCGTACCGCAGTAAACGGCGATCGCTCGCTCTTTATCTAATTCATCTAGATGTTCTGCTAAATGAGGTACGTAGATATGTTTTGCTCTAGAAATTGCCCCATTTTCATATTCACCGTCGCTACGCACGTCTAGTATGGTTAAATCCGCATCATCTTTGTGCCGATCTAACTCTTGTACCGTCATCTCACCAACGCGCTGTAGTGGTAATCCTGCGTTGTACCAATCGAGCATTCCATTGTGTAAATAGCCCGCTAGGTTATCGTAACCGAGGTGAAATAGTTGTTCGGTAATTAAATTCAAATCTCGCTTGCTTTCGATTACCAACAAAATTTCTCTTTCTGGATCGATTGTCCAGCCCACCCAGGTAGGGAATGCAGGACGCAGGGCAATATTAATTGCGCCAGGGATATGTCCGCCACCAAAAGCGAGAATCGATCGCGTATCGATAACTATGACATTTTCTCCTGCCATTTTTTCTTGAAACCGATCTACCGATAATGGTTGAAGAGTAGGGATGCAGCCCATCACCTTTGCACCTTTAGCATTAACTTTCTTCAGACGCGGGTAGTGAGTGGGTGGTTCGGGTAAATCGCTTAAAATCCACTCGATAAATTCTGCTTCGCTACGCTGTTTGAAAGCATCGCTAAAGACTCGCTCGTTACCGATAGTGCTGCGATCGCGATCGCCAATTGATTTACCGCAGGATGAACCCGCACCGTGACAGGGATACAACTCTAAGCGATCGCCCAACGGTAAAATTTTATCGAACAGAGAATGATACAGCTTGGCAGCTAAATCTTTTTCCGTTCCCCCGCCGAGTAAATCAGGTCTACCGACATCTTTGTTAAATACAGTATCTCCAGTAAAAATACCAAAGGGTTCGTTTCCCTGTTGAGAATCGAACACTAGTAAAGAGATATGTTCGGGGGTATGTCCTGGGGTATGCAGAACTCGCAGAGTAACCTTGCCCAGATGTAGTTCGTCTCCCTCGTTTAGCTGCTCGCAGTCAAACTGATAGTCATCGCTTTTGCCAGTATAAATCGGTGCGCCAATACGAGCCTGTAGTTCGTGAGAACCCGAAACAAAATCCGCGTGGATATGACTTTCAATGATGTGGGTAATTCTCACACCAAGCGAGCGTGCCATTTGCAGATACACATCCACATCGCGACGGGGATCGATTACGGCTGCTACTCCTGCTTTGTCGTCACCTACTATATAGGACAACTGAGCGATACCTTCAACCTTTATTTGTTCTAAAATCAATACCATTGTTTCTGCTCCTGAAACTTACTTATGCTGGCTGATGTTGAGAGATATACTGTTTGAAAAACTCTTTCATTTGGGGAGACTTATCACAGTCAAAACCCATCGCTTTCCCTTTTTCCATTGCCTCGTCTGCTGACATTCCTTCTTTGGTGGCAAGATACATCAGAGAAAATGCTCCCGAACGTAGACCGCTCTTACAGTGAGTTAATAAAGGTTTTGGCAGACTATCTACTTGCTGAAGTACCCGATCTGCCAAGTCTTCGTTTATGTTGTCTGGTTTGACGGGGATATTAACGTAATTTAGTCCTGCTGCCTTTGCTCGTTCTCCTTCGTCATCTAAAAATCCTTCTTCTTCGGGCGAGCGCAAATTTAGGATTGACTTATATCCTTCCGTTGCTGCCTGCCGTAGCTGTTGTGCGGTTAACTGCTCTGTAGCTACAGCCAGGTTTTGGTTAATCTTTTTTACGTTTTCCATGATTGTGAAATGTCATTTACTCTGTAGCTTTTTTTGAAGTAGACAAAAAAAATCTTTTTTAAACGTCAAACTTTTATTTGACCTATAATTTGATATTCGTTTGGAATATCACGTAAATAAAACAACAATACTTACGTTGCCAAGCTAAATGCTTCATATCGCCAGCTATAAGCTTGGTATCGATGCTGCTTTTTGAAATATCAATTTTTTTGCTATTAACAAAGCTAAAGAATAATTATTGATATCACATCTTACTTTAGTAGTAGAAAAAATTTACAACCAAAGCACTACTTCAATTTCATAGCTATTTCATTTTTATGTGTAAATGATAATAAATAGCGACCCTAATATTTATTGCTCTAGAAAACTTTGAAGACATAATTTGTAACTTATGTGCGGTTGAAATTATAATTATCAGCCAATTTCTATATGACTATTAATTACCAGGCTCGTTGTCCTTGCTGTCATGAAAAAATGCTAAGACACATCAGCCGTAATGAATTCTATTGGTTTTGTACTAAATGTCGCCAAAGGATGCCTTCATTCAAAGAAAATACCGACAATCGAAGTACAAAATATCAGAAACATAACGATAGAGCTATTACAAAATAAATCATGATTTTTAATAAAAAAGGCAGCTAGATATAGTTTATGTGGAATGTAATTTTATCAATTCTATTTTGGTTATCTGTTGCTCTGCTGATAACGATACTAATTGCCTTTGTTGGTTTCTATCTTAGAGGAGCATTTCGCGATCGCATTGTTTATCGAGTAAAAAATGCACCAAAACCAGATGAACCACACTATGCCTTTGCTCTAGCTAGCATCACCAATTCATTTATTACTAAAGGCATAATTACCGACTTTTGGAATGAACCCGCTCGAATTCAAAAAGCAAGATTAGATGCCATAAGTCAAGCTAAACATACCATCAACTTTGAAACCTTCTTTATGACTCCTGGCAAAAGAGCTGATGATTTTGCAGCAGCGTTGGCAGAAAGAGCATCGGCAGGAGTAAAGATCTGCTTGGTTGTAGACGACTACGGCACAAAAGATATTTCCCAGCAATATTGGAAACGGTTGCGTAGCGCAGGCATTAAAGTCTCGTTCTTCAACTCTTTCAACTGGAAAGCTCCTTTAGACTACGCTGGACGTACTCACCGTAAACTACTACTAATCGATAGTAAATTTGCTTTAGTCGGTGGTGCTGGTATTTCCGATCTTTGGGATGGCGTAGAAAAAGGCGATGATACTCAACCCTGGTTAGATGTAGAAATACGTCTTGAAGGAGAAATTATTGGCATCTTAGAGGGTGTTTTCGCCCAGCACTGGACTTTTGACGATGGTACAGCAGACTTGTCTAGGGAAAAATTTACGATAGAGCGCGATCGAAAGGGCAATTTGAATCCAATATTAGTCGTACCAGGGGCTAATCCTGAAGTTCGCTTTTCACCAATTCGCTCTTTTAAATACAATCACATTATTTGTGCTAGAAAAAAAATTTGGCTGGCTAGCCCCTACTTTCTTCCCGATCGCAACTCTACAGAGCTATTAGTCGCAGCAAAACAGAATGGAGTGGATGTTCGTATTTTAACAACAAGTAAACGTAGCGATAAGAAACCCGTTTACTATGCTTCATACGAACACTATGGAGGTTTATTGAAAGGTGGAGTAAAAATTTATGAATATCAGCCGAGTATGACCCACGCCAAGCTACTTTTGATAGACGATCTTTGGGCAGTAACGGGTAGTGCGAACTTCGATCCTCGCAGCTTCGTTCACAATGAAGAACTAGATATATGTAGCACTCAATCCATTCTGGTAAAAGGGATTTACAATACATTTGAACGGGGCTTTGAACAGAGTAAACGCATTACCTATGAAGAATGGAAACAGCGTTCTTTGATTAAACATCGTATATTAGGCAACGCCGTAAACTTTTTTCGCTGCCAGCTTTAAATCCAAATCATACATAATGTTTAGCGGCTTGCAGCGATCTCGATTTAAGCCAGCACTTATTTTCGACTACTGAAATTCTATATGATGCTCCTACCCGTAGTAGGGTCAATAGTTCCCATCGTGCCATAGCCGTACACACCCCAGTCTTGAATGCGTCTGTTTTTAAGAATAGCTTCTGCACCGCTTATTTCTGCTTGCGTTCCTTCCATTAGAACCACATATTTACCTTGTGAAAGCATTTCATCATAATATTTAGCTCGATCTTCAGGAACACCCCAGCCGATTAATGCTCCAACTAAACCACCACCAGCAGCACCAATACCGCTACCAAGTAAGGTGTTTGCCAAAACTATTCCCAATTCAGCTACCGCACCGACACCTGGAAGAGCAATTACRCCCAAACCGCCAATCAAGCCCAACAACCCACCTGTAGCTGCCCCTGTAGCAGCTCCTGCTGCCGTACCTCCTTTCACTTGTTCGCTGGTAGTAACTTCTGTACCGCCGATACTATCTCCTCGTTCGGGATTTTTAGCGATTACAGAAACTTTATCCATGTTGAAACCTGCACCTTGCAGTTCGCGCAAAGCATACTCTGCATCTTCACGAGTGGAAAAAGTACCAACAGCGTGTCCGATATTATTATTAGAATTGTCATTAATATTCATCAAGTTTTCTCCTTTTTTTCTACATTTCTATTTTCTTATAGTCACTACCTTCTTGTCTCTAGCATTAGTTATATTTGCAATTAAAAAACAAAAAAAGTTTGATAAAATAAACAGCTTTTTATTACTTTGCTAGTTTACATTTCAATAGACATTAGTTTTCAAGGTTTTCTTGCTTTTGTTGCATATTGTTTTCAACAGATTGATGTTCAATTGCCGAATTGTAAATAAGACTAAAGCTTAAAATAATCCCAGTTGTAATTGCTGAAACTTTGATTAACTTTTTAGAAGGTCGATGATCGACTATTTTTTGCCAAACCTTTTGAAACCGATTGGATTTGCTGCCCGACTGTAAATTGGTTTTATTCTGTAGGTTTTCCTGCTGTTTTTCTAACAACTTATAAACACGTTCAGGAGTGAGACTATCAATTCTTTCTTCTTGTATAGCTTCTAAACGTTCTTTCAGCGCAAGCAGATTCTTCAGTCCATCGTCTAAAGTCGTAAGATAGATAAATATTCCTTCCAAATCATTCACTATAGAATCTAATTCAAACTCGTTCGTCTCCGAGATTAGTTGTGAATCAGAATCTGCTGAATTTCTAGACTCTTCGAGAGACATTTCCAGGTCTATAAGTTTAGCTTGGTTTTGTAGTAGTTCCAGCTCTGTAGGAAGAAATTTTAATTTGGCCTGAGTTTTATTGAGCTTTTTTATTAGAGGTAAACAAAGTTCAATAATCGGAATTAAATCGGCGATTTGTCGTTGTGTATTTTTGCGTTGATTTTGTTTCATGAGATTATTAGGTATCTTATATAGTTAATTTTCTAAGGGAATAATTTTATTTTGTTCGCGCCAATTTTAATAAACAATTAGTGTGAATGATCCGATTCTGTTGATTCGCTGTGACCACCCGATTCAGATTCGGTTTTAGCGGGAACGAGAAAAGGAATATCTCCCCTGACTTCGGTATGTCTGATAATTCCTCCTTGAAGTCCCGTCCACGACACTAAACCCGTAGCTGCGATCGCCACTAAAAAGATAATCGCCACAAAGGAATTTATCGCTTTTTTTGACCGCAAAAACAATAAGCCGACTAAGCTTAAAGCCCCCAAAATCTCGATCGCGATCAAAGACCAGTTGGCAACTTCGCGGTGTTCGTGAATTATTTCTCCCCTAACTCCAGGAAGTCCGCTTACTACTGCTGAAGCTTGCGTGCCAGAATAATATACGGCGATCGCAATTAAAGCAATGATTACAAAAGTCCAGTAACTAGCTCGTTTGAGTTCTTCACTGCGTTTGAACATAGCGTATAGCAGCAATAGCAAACCGAAAAATGCCCCGACAATGGGAAAATGATTGAGAAGTAAATGTATATGCGCCCAGTTTAAAGTCATCTTTATTTATATATTTATGTTTTCTAAAACCTCTTCAGACAGCCATTGAGTAGTCGCCTTAAAGTCGTGGACTGGAGTAGGCAGAGTGGTTGTATATCTACCCTGACGCAGTAGATGAGCGGTTTTGCCTTCAATTAATAGGCGATCGAATAAATCCGCAGCAGCATCGTTTAGCCCTAGCTTGAGCATCGTTCCCCGCATCGTGACATTAGCTACGTCAGGAGTCTTATTAATAGATAATGCTTGCAGGTTATTAGCAATAGCCGAGCCTTGTTGATAGGCAGCCTGAGCAGTAGCGGGTACAGATTTATCCCAGTTAACCGCGCAGTCACCACCAACGAAAATTTCAGGGCAATCGATTAACTGCATGGTAGAAAGGACTTTAAGCCTGCCTTTTTTATCTCGATACTCATCGGCAATGGGTAAAGCTTTGACTACGGGATTGACGGTAGTACCCGTCGTCCAAACGATAGTTCCCGCTTCTAAAGTTTCCCTCTGATTATCTCGTTCAAATTCTACCTGCTGATGACGAACGGCAGTAACGGAGGCGTTTAGTTCTAGTTGAACTTTAACAGGGAGTTTGAAGAATGCTGCTTTGGCTGCTTGACGCAGGCGATTGCTGGCATTATCTAAAATTTGCTCTCCGCGATTGATTAAAATCAGTCGTAGTTGCTCGAATGCACCCCCTTGTTTGACATACCACTGAGGTAAAACATCCGCTAAAGTGGCTGCTAGTTCTACTCCTGTCGCTCCTGCGCCGACAATAGCTACCGTTAGCAGTTTTTGTTTTTCTTGTGGGTTATCTGTTTCCAGAGATCGCTTCAAACAGTCTTGAAGGTGGTTTTTAAGGGCGATCGCATCTTTACGATTCCAAAAGGGAAAAGTGTGTTCTTTTGCTCCTTCGATGCCGAAGTAGCCCGTTTGCGAACCTAAAGCAATAACTAGATAGCGATAAGCAATACTGCCATTGTTGGCTGATTCAACCTGTTTCCCGTCAACGTCAATTTTTTCTACTGTATCTTTGGCAAATTTAACCTTCGAGCCTGATAAAAGTTCTTCATAACGAGGATTAACCTGACTATCGTTCATCTCTTCGGTGAGATAGTCATATAGTAGGGGTTTGAAGACAAAACGCTCGGCGCGATCGACTAGAATAACTGGATCGCGATAATCTTGCTGACTCAAATGCAGTGCGGTAAATAAACCCGTAAAGCCACCGCCAAGAATAACTGTAGGTTGGGAATCATTCATCATTTTTTGTGGGTAATGTTGCTTCAGCTACCATAAATTGCCAAACGATGCCATGACGAAATTTAGTAGCGCGATCGATCTTAAAACCTGCGGTAGTTAATAGATTATGAAATTCATTTTGGGTATAACTTTGCTGATGGGCGCGATCGACAACTTTGAGAATCAAATCCAAGATCCGAACACCCCAGTAATCTTTACACCAGTCGAGAATGATTACTCTACCGTTAGGTTTAAGAACTCGCTGGATTTCTTTTAGCGAACCCTGCGGATCTTCAAAATAGTGAAATGAATTAGCACAAATTACTACATCGAAACAGCTATTGCAAAGAGGTAATTCCGAAGCACTAGCAGCTTTCCAAGACACTTGAGAATATTCGGACAGTTTTTGCCGTGCCACCTTTAGCATCTCTTCGGAAAGGTCTACGCCTGTAATCCTTTGTTGAGGATTTTGCTGTAGTAACAATCTTTCTAACTCTCCCGTACCGCAAGCTATATCGAGAACGGTTTCATGAGGAGAAATCTGTACCCAAGCTTGTAAAAACGTAAGAGTTTTATTAAGATAACCCTGCCAACGGCGATCGTAGACCTTTGCTTTCTGGTTGTATTGTTCTCGAACTGGGGTTTCTTTCATTTCTGTTCTTGCCTATTCTCAGCTTCGGTCGGTCCTACTCTAGGTTTTGAGCGGGAGATTGAGTATACACTTCCGAACCAGTACCATTGCCTGGCTGTACTTTAAGAGCGGGTTCGTAGCCTTCCAGCGCGCTGCGAGTTTGAGCGATGTTACTCAAAAGAACTCCATAGATAACTTTGGAAAAAATGTCTGCCATGGTAAACAGAAATTGTCGGGTAACTCCAGCCCAACCGCCCCAGGCAGGATATAGTTGCCAACCCCAGGGAACGAGATAAGCAAGAGGATAGAGCGTCCAGGAAATCAGTAATATCCACCATACCCCCATAAACATCTTCTTCGGTTTGTCTGGGAGCTGTTTGCGAGGACGACCCATAAGTTGACCGACCAAAAAGACGATATAGACAAAAAACACGGTACTAATTGCCCCCCAAATCAAGAAAGTGGTAAGATTAGCAACTTCAAAAAATTGTCCGATGTATCCCGTGTAAATCATCAACAGCCCCGCGATGATGAACTGAATTCGCAGCCTTCTTTTGTGTCCTTTGCTCAAATCAAATAGAAACAGCATCTGAGTTAACAATAAAGGCACGTCAATCGACCAGTTGAGATAGCGATAGCCATTACTAAAGGCACTTTCGGTATAAGTTCCCAATTCTTCCACTGTCAGTCGCCAAACTTGCCCGTCAAATTCAAAGGCATCGAGCCAGCCATTAAGCTGTCGAAACAAAATTAAAAATGCCGACACCATAACTACAGCTGATAAGACTGAAGAAGGTTGATAGCGTGGTGCGGAGCGTTTAATTGTCAGTAGAAAATAGACGAACCCGCAAGCCATTGCACCAACGCCAAGAGTTAGTAAATGTGAAACAATCTGACGCTGAATTGGCGTATACACCAGCCAGTTTTCCATATTGATACCTGGTGGCGCATTTTCTGGTATCGTCTGAGCTAAAAATGTAAATTCCTGCAATGAAATAGATAAGTCAATTAGCATAATGTTGTGTGTTCTGAGTGAAGTGGTTGGGTTTTGATAATAAAGCTGAAGAAAACGAAGCTGTATCAAACATCTTCATCTTCTGAGTGACTCTTGGTTTCCAGTCCTGGCTCGTAATCCCAGCAGTCATGAGCTTCCTTTTTTAGTACCGTACTGGGATGAACGGCGCACTTGAGATAATGATTGTTATCAAAAAAACGACATTTGGTGCATTTACTTTGGGAAGATTTCTCGAAACCTTGGGGTACGTTGTTTGAAGCTTTTTGAAAACACAAACGCCAAAGCAAAAAAAAGATTGTCGCAAAGAAAATAGTACCGATGACAATTAAATCTAAAGTGTTATTTGCTTCTACCGTGTTTTGTTTTGTTGAAGAGAGTTCGCTAGAAGATACTTGGGCGTAATAATTTGTGTTTTGAGCTGAGTTATTAGAATATTCAGGTAAATTCATCGTTGTGATTTGAATTAGCTGGCATAGAGAAATTCATTAGTAATAGAAATAGATTCATGAATTA
Source organism: Myxosarcina sp. GI1 (assembly GCF_000756305.1). Lineage (NCBI taxonomy): Bacteria > Bacillati > Cyanobacteriota > Cyanophyceae > Pleurocapsales > Pleurocapsaceae > Myxosarcina > Myxosarcina sp. GI1. The sequence goes on along the minus strand of NZ_JRFE01000058.1, from coordinate 49,408 downwards.
AATAAAGCGACTCATATAATTTTCAAACGAAGGTTGAAGACTACTTCTGTTATTGACCGCTACTGGTAACAAAAAAGGTGACAATAATCCCGCCAGCAAGCCAAATGTAAGAAAGAATCGCTATGTAGAAAAGCAATTTTTCTACTATTCCTTCATTGCCACCACCGTGGTCATGTCCGCCACCGCTATCGTGATGTTCGCCACCACCGTCGCCGTCATTACTATGCTGATGTTCGCGGTTATCTTTGTGATGCTGGTGTCCGCCCTTTTGATGCTGTAGTTTCTGTTTTTGACTGTTACCGCCAAAACGCAGCCAGGTTAGAACTCCCGTCGCAGCTAGGAAGACTATGTTGAGCCAAAAAGTATAATCAATGGCAAAGCGTTCGGTTTCGGCTGCACTTTGTGAATTTGCTCCCTGGGGTAGAAGTCCAAACAAAGAAAAACCGTAGTGCATGACGATCGCTGTAGATACTAAAGACGCTAGAAAGATCCCGACGATGTAAAGTGCTAGCTTCCAGCCATAGTATTTGGCGTTAATGCGAATCAGCGGAAACACTACCAAATCGCTAAAAATAAAGGCTATTACCCCTGCAAAGCTAACGCCATTGCTAAAGAGAATCGAGGCGATCGGAATATTGCCCATCGAACCAATAAAAGTGAAGAAAGCTAAAACTGGTCCAATCAGAGTATGCTCCAAAATGGCGAAAAAGCTTGGATTGTTTCCCTGTCCCGTACCGATAAATAAGGTTTGAAAGAATGAATTGGGAACAAAAGCAGAAATAATGCCAGCTACGGTAAAACCAAAGGTAACATCTTTCCAAACCATACCCCATTCCATGAAGTATTTTTTGGCTACCTGTCGCCATCCCTGGATGCTGGTTATTTTGTCTTTCCAGTCGGGAGCGTCATCATCTTGTTTGTCTTCTCCTTCGCGTTCGTTTAAGCGTCTTTTGGCTTTTCTAATCAATTCTTTAGGACGGGTATAGCTAACAAATAGCCAGGTAAACAAAATCAATAAAATTCCGCCGAGATATTCACCAACTACAAATTGCCAACCTAGAAAGATTGCAATTATAAAGCCTAGTTCGATTACTAGGTTAGTTGAAGCCAACAAGAAAGCTAGTGAAGGAACGAACCCCGCACCCTTCTTAAATAAAGATTTGGTAGTAGATAAAGCTGCGAAGCTACAGGAACTAGAAATAAAACCAAAAAAAGTACCGATCGCAATACTCTTTTTACCTGCTTCTCCCATAGTCTTTTGCATCCGTTCGCGGGTAACGAAAACTTGGATCGCGCTACTGATAATGTAGCCGATGATAAATGCCCATAATGCCTTCCAAAAAAAGCTTAAGGAAGTAAGCACTGCATCACTATAAAGTTGCCAAAAGCTAGCGTCATTCATAACAAAAATAGCATTATTAATAAGCAAGACTGTCGCATTTCTTATCGAAGATTTCATCCCGCGAAATATACTTCGACTAAATGCATTCAAAGCAAAAGGACTATGAAAACACCACTTTTTAGTAAAATTGTTCTACAGAATATTAGCTTCTTGCAGAAAAATATATGTTTTCCCTTGATGTTGTCGCTTTATACTAACTTCAAATTAAAGCTATTCGATGCTTTACCCATCTATCAAACGGAGTAGTCTAAAAATCTATCTAATAGCCTGTGAGCATTTCATCCTGATTTCATTTTCATGAGTTATGTCTGCGTTGGAAAATTCATCAAATTTCTGCTTTTACCTTGTCTATCGCTTCCTTGAGACTCGCTTCATCAGTCTTTGACAGCGAAGTATGTAGAATCTTGCCATTTAAAGGCTGTAGTTCTTCAATTACCTTATCCATTGTTGCCTGCCGAACCAAAATAAACAGTGCCGAACATCCCGGCTGGAGAGTTTGACCCAATTCTTTCATAAAGCTATCGTTGACACCGATATCTTGTAACGCTCCTCCTAACGCACCACTAGCAGCTCCTATTGCCAAACCCAACAAGGGTTCTAGAAACAGTAGACCGATTAACGCGCCCCATAAGCTTCCACTAATAGTACCCTCACTAACTAAATCGTTAGTTTGTTTAATTTTTACTTTACCTTTTTCATTTTTGACGACAATTGCTGCATCTTCTAAATCGATTAGATGCTCTTTCTCCATTTTCCGCAGAGCTAAAAGTGCCTCTTCTGCTTCAAACTTGTTTTGAAAACCTACAACTATTAAATCGCTCATTATTCCCTCCAAAATTATTGTTACTTTATTGTTGTTTGTCCTAAAAGTACGAACTCAACCAAGCCCAAAGTTACCTAAGATAATTTCTCTTATTTCGATTAAATTATTATCGGGATCGCGGAGATAGGTCGATTTATATCCCTGATTGGGAAAGGAAAAGATATCTCCTTGTAAATTAACCTTCTTTTCTTTTAAATATTCGTAGGCTCTATCTAAACTTTTTACCTTCAGGGTCAAAACAATGCTGTCACCGCCTTCAGCAAATGACATTAGCTTTGAGCCACCGCGATCGAAAGTTAGTTCATCTCTTTTTTGCAAGCTGATTTTGGTATTACCTGTTGCTAGTTCAATACTGTTTTCATTCTCAAATTCTGTTTCAAAACCTAAAACTGTAGAATAAAAGTTTCTGCATTCTTCGTAATTTTGTACGTTAATTCGAGTGTAGATATATTCAAATTCCATGATGTTCGATCTTAATAATTAATAGTTTTGTTTCTCAATCTTTAATAGGAGAAACAAAGATTTTGTTTTATAGCTCGGTAGGGACAATTTCGTGCCACTTGAATGACATATGTTTGGCAAACGCTGCTACTTCACCATTCCACTCTTGACGCAGAGAAACATAAAAATTTGCCCCTGCTTCTATATGTTCTGGGGTTTTGATTCCAGCCGAATTCAGCAATTCAACAACTTGGTAGTACCATTCGCGCCATTCCTTTTTCTGAGAATAGGTTGCTTCACAACTTCTGGTTAAGAAAGAATCGGCTAATTGCTTTAGCATATATAGTCCACCTGTCTGCAACTCCGTTACCGCAGCAGAATTAATCAAAGTCTGATTGTGCTGCGGATGCAACGCGCTTTGGAGCAATGCAGCCGTATCCATCGCGATAAATGTCATTCGCGCCAGAGAATATTTTGGTTCTCGAAAGCGAAAATAGTGCAGGATAGGATAAGAATGATGGGACTCTAATAACTGAAACAGATCGCGAGCAATATTGGTAATGTCTGTTTTAGCGTTATTCAATTCACTATTCAAACCCCAACCTTGAAGCAGTCGGGCAGCATTAGCTTTCCCTCCCATACGGTGATGCAAACTCAAAGCAAAAACGTTACGTTGAGTTAAAGCATTAAGTACGGAAAGTAGATAGGTCAAGGTGACGGTAAAGGTTGCAAAACCCATTCCTGCTTCAAGGATAGTTACCAACCGACAAACAGTGCTTTTAGGTACTAAATCTCCTACACCCAAGGTAGTAAAGTTAAATCCACTGTAGTAAACAGCTGTACCGAAGCTTGTTGGAGTTTTACCCTGACTGGCGACAATTTCATCTCCCAAAACGGGCCAGAAAATTAGGGCAAAACCGATGATAAATAAAGCAATCCAGAATATAGCTACAAAAACTAAAATTACCGAACCGCAGTAGGATAAAAGACCGTCACTTTTGCTCCAGCGCGATATCTGCCGAAATGCATTCCACGTTCCTTTGCTAACGGGCATACTCACAAGACTTTTGCCCGTGCGGGGATACAAAACGGTCATAAAGATATCTATCATCGCGATCGCTATCAGCACTACGCCTAATGTTCGAGTCAACCAAGCCATTGATTTATTTTTTCCTTGTTAAATATAAGTATTTGTTTCGTCAAATTTAGAAGCAAAACGCGCTGCCCTTCTAGCTATTGGAAGGGTAGACAATACCAGCAGTGCGTAGTACCAGCTAGCAAAACCCGCAGCGAGCGTAGCATCTAGTAAAAACACGCCGACCCAAAAAGCGTTAGAGGCGATCGCGATGATTTCAGGCTGAGGTTCGTAAAGCGATTTAAAATAAGGTGGCAGTATCTGTCGTGCCAGGATAATTATAAAGAGCAAAGCTTTGAAAATATCGTAGCCAGGCAGACTGTAAATCAAAAACAGGCTTTCAAATACCACTAAAATTAGTAGGATGACTGGTAGTTCGCTAAACAAACTCGATTTATCGGCTTTTTGCTCGTATAGAACGGCGATCGCGAGGTAAATAACTGGAATCAGTACCAGATACCAGCGTTGCTGTATGGCAGTAGGAATAATGCTAATTCCTAGCAAGATAGAGCTAGCATGATAAAAAGCCAAACCCAATAGCCCGTAAAAAGGATATTTTGTCGTCAGCCAACTATGAACGAAAGCAGTAATCGCGATCGAAGTTACCAGGAAAGCTGCTTCATAAGATATCCACATTGATGTCAAGGTAGTTTGACTCAGAAGTAAAATTGCGAACGCGATCGAATATTTGTACTTAGAGCGAATTACTTCTGTCAGCCACTGCTCTGTATCTTCCCCTTCAATTGATAGCAGGAAAGCTAAGATTGCTCCCAAGCCAGATACCAACCCAGCCACTACCAACAGAAAAACCAGAGGTGCTATTAGCTGTATTGGTTTCCCTTGCAACGCTCCTGAAATAGCGAAGCCAGTCAAAATATCTGCCCATCCTAAAATAATTAGTTGGGGATAAATAAATTGCTGAATCGTCTGCTGCCTCAACTGTTTAACATCCATCGGTTTATTAGTTCGCGTTGCCAGTTGTCTACAGCCCAAATTCCTGCTTTAACTGTGCAGTCCAAGATTTAATTCTGGCTTCGCTCAAATCTGATTGATTGTCTTCGTCTAGTGCCAAACCGACAAGCTTACCATCTCGAAGAGCTTTAGAATCCTCAAAATCATACCCCTCAGTAGACCAGTAGCCCACAGTTTCTCCCCCCTGACGGGAAATCTTATCTTCCAAAATTCCCATAGCATCCTGGAAGCTATCGGGATAACCAGCTTGGTCGCCCTCACCAAAATAGGCTACTTGTTTACCAGTAAAATCAATATCGTTTAGCTCGTCGTACATATCTTCCCAATCGCTTTGCAGTTCTCCTACATTCCAGGTAGGACAGCCGATAATAATTTTGTCAAATTCAACAAGGTCACTAGCTTCAGCTTGAGCGACATCAATCAGTTCGACCACCGATTCGCCTCCCAATTCTTGTTGAATCATTTCGGCTGCGGTTTGAGTATTACTAGTTTGCGTACCGAAAAACAAACCAATTTTTGACATATTTAACTCCTATTATTTTGTTTCAGTTAGCCTTGTGTTCGCAGCAATGAATAGAATCTTTCCAAACACCGACATCAGCTTATGGCAAAGAATTCTTCTCCTATAGAAGGATGAATGCCAATAGTACGGTCAAAGTCGCGTTTGGTAACGCCAGATCTTATCGCTAGAGCTATTATCTGAATGATTTCTGCTGCATAATCCCCCACCATATGCGCTCCTACAACCCGCTCCGATTCACCTTCTACGACTAACTTAAGCAGAGTTTTTTGCTTTGATTCAGCCATCAAATTGTAAAGTGGTTGAAACTTCTTGGAGTAGCAACGCACATTATCATATTTCTCCTCTGCTAGAGACTGGTTGAGACCCACCGTGGCAGCTTCGGGTTGGGAAGAGATTACATAGGGAATATTGTTGTAATCTACAGCGCGTGTTTTATTACCAAATTCTGTATCGGCAAAAGCTCTACCAGCAGCGATCGCTACAGGTGTCCAATGAGGCTTTGGGGTACAGTCTCCTATGGCAAAAATATGCTCCTGGGAGGTACGAGCATACTCGTCAGTAACGATAGCCCCGTTGTCTGTTTCGACATTAGCTCGGTCGAGATCTAAACCATCTAAGTTAGCAACTCGCTCGGTAATAAAAACGATGGTTTCTACCGACTCTAGTTGTCTAATCTGCGATAATTTCAGGCTTAAATGGTCAGATTGCTTCTTTATTTTTTCGACTTTACTATTGCGGTAAAATCTAACTCCTAACTGCTTCATTTGCTCTCGAATAGTCGTGCGAATCTCTTCATCGACATCTGGTAATATGTCTGCTTCGGGTACGATTAAAGTAACCTTAGAAATCAGACCATTAATAATTCCCGCCAACTTAACCGCAATATGATTGCTGCCGACAATTGCCAGATGTTTTGGCTGTCTTTCGAGGGTTAGAAGTTCTTTGCTAGAAATCGCAGATTCAATTCCTGGTATTTCAGGTTTGACCGACTTTCCACCCACTGCAATCAAAATTTTCCTGGCAGTGTAGTGCTTTCCTTCAACGAAGACAGTATTGGCATCCCAGAATTTAGCGCGACCGTGTATTAGCTCTACCCCCGCTTCGCGCAGGTGGTTGGTGTGTACCTCGACCAGATGGTCGATGTCGTTGTTTCTGGCTTTCATAAATTGATGCCAGTTAAAATCTTCTTTGACTTGTCCCCAACCGTATTCATCGGCATTGCGAAAAACCTCTGAGAAGCTAGCTGCATAAGTCATCAGCTTTTCGGGGATGCAACCGTGAACCACGCAAGTACCACCAACTCTATCTTGTTCGGCGATCGCTACTTTCGCGCCATAGTTAGCAGCGCGTTCGGCAGCAGCAATACCTCCAGGACCCGCGCCAATGACCAAAAGGTCGTAGTCAAAATTCATAACTCCTATAAAATCTAATGGTTAGGTTAAAGAGAAGAACTAGGACGGCTAGCAGTTGCACTCCAAAGTCCTAACAGTAAGTTAAAACCGCTAGCCGATTTAATCTGCGATCGCGAATCGTTCCTCATGATATTTTCCTTAAAATTAAATTACTCGTGAAGCAATCTCATGTTTCCACCATTATTTAAAAGGCAACCTGTAGCTCGATCTTGAATCGCGATGGCACAGATTTTACTTCAACTATTTTCATTGTTTATCTCAAAAATGAAATCAGAATGAACTGAGAAGGAGACCACGACTTTTTTTATCCTTGGTCGTACATAATTTCTTCGGGATTTTCTACATCAATAACCGATAGAGCTTTGCGAGCCAGCATCCGCTCCACCTCAATTATTCTGTATGGAGGTAGAGTAACTCTAAGTTCGTATTTGGATGCAGAGGAAGAAGACTGAAACAGACGAATTAAAGCCCCAATCAGCCAGCCGATACAGGCAAAGATACCCGCCCATAAGAAAATAACTACCACTAACCCGCCAGAAAGGGTGGGAGCAATAATTCCAGGGATGGGGATGCGTCCTGAAAAAGTAAACGCACCCCAAAATGCACCGAGAACACTACCGATAATTAATCCCCACCAAGCCAGGTTGCCGATTTCTACCACTGAAACTCCAGCTCCAGCTTCGGCGATCGCTTTTTTAGCTCGTTTACCAGACACTTTCTCGACTCGAACCGAAGTTGTATCGTCAGATAACCGTTTGGCAATTCTTTCTGCCTGGGATTGGCGGTCAAAGTAAGCCACAATTGCCCGCTCGGACTGTTGCGGAATAGTAGATCGATAAATAGTAGACATATTTTATGCTCCTTCGTTTGGTGCTGCAACTGCTTTGGGCTGCATGAGATTATCAATTTCTGCCTGGAGGCGAGTGCTGATGGCTTCGCTGTTACCCACAATGCTGCCATGATTGAATAACTGGTCGCGAGGGGCAGTGGGACGGGGTCGCACCGTATAGTCGAGATAGCCCCGAACTGATTCGGGAATACTATCTTGCTGCACCAGTAGCATCGGTCCGTGCTTGCCTCGGTGAGAAAGAATTGAACCAGCAACGGTTTCTGCCCAGTTATCGGGGTTGGCAATAGTAAAGTTGTGTCCTGGTTCGGCTATACCCCAGCCCACCATACGGGGAATGCGCCAGATCCAGTAGCCGAAGTTGTTACCCAGATCGGCATAACCTGCAAAATAGGCAGATAGTTGATAGGGATCTTCGGCTGAAAGTCGCTGTACGTGACCGAACTGCGACAGATCCTGCATTACCTGTTCCGATACCGCCGATTCAGGACCCATGATGTACATATATGCCGGTCCATAACGACGCTGAAGCATTTTCTTCGTCTGTTCGGGAATGCTGTCTCGCTCTACAAAAGCAATATTACTCATGGCGTGTGCCAAAAAAGCCGTCGCGGGGAGAGCAAAGGCGGGTTCTTCTAAAGAGGCGATAAACACTACGTCGGGATGGTTGCCCATCATGGTTGCCCTGTAGTCGTCGATCGCCACAGCCAAATCTACTGGGTCGTTGCTTTCTGGGCTGATGCGTCGGGTCTTAAGTCCCATTGCCTCTACCTCACTAACTACTGTATCGGAAATTTGCCCGACTACAAGTACCTGCACGTTAGAGTCGTAAGAAACACCCTCTGGTTTTAGAACTTCTATCATCGCTTTGGAGACGGGGTGTAACTCGTTATTGTCTGTGTAGAGGATTGGTGCATCGATCGGCATATGAATTAACTGCTCGACCGTCATCAATCCCGCTTCTAGAGTGGGATTGGCTAAAATCACCGCATTAGGACGGCTGATATCGCTAGTAGAGGGAAAGGTAATCTGAGCCAAGGTTGCAGCAGTTTCATATACATCCTGCCCTGCATATCTGGCAGTGAAGCCCGTAGTTTGAGTATTTTCAGCAAAAATACTCAAAGTTGCTTCTGGCTGTTGCGCCCGAACTCGATCGCTCAGACCCAACCCTAATGCCATTATTATCGCCAGTATTAGCCAACTGGCAAACCAAATATATCGTTTCATAGTTATTAGTTACTAGTTATTAGTAGTTAGTTGTTAGTTAATACTTCTGCCTTCTGCCCTCTGCCTTCCAATCACATATCCCCTGGTTGAATATCGTGCTTGACCAGCAAGGCATCAAAAGGTAGTGCTACCAGCCAACCGACGGCGATCGATAGTACTGTAGTTCCCCACCAGAGGAGTTCGTCATCGTCGGGCATCGAACCCAAGTTGACCATTTGAATCCACCACATGAAGCCCATCATGCCTACAGCCATTGCGGTCATCGATACAAAGGCGGGCAAAAAGGCTCGCTTGACTGCCTGACCGTAGGAGCGATCGCTGCCCATCATAAACATCCCAGCGTGCATCACCAGCCAGTGGAGTAACAATGCGCCGAAATAGGAAATATAAATACCCCACATCATCGAGTTACCCAGCCAGAACCAGGGACCTTGAAACACCACTAACGGCAGCCCCAAAAACGTCACAATCCAGGAAATCACTAGCATCAAAGGACCGTCAAAACCTCGGTTCATTGCCGAAGCTGCCATGACCGCATTAAAGCTCGGTCGCTGCCAAGATGCCATCATGCCGTCTTTTTTCCAAGGTGCTTGGTCGTAGCTCATCGAGTAAATCCAAACGCCAATTGGTCCAAACACCAAACCCAGCAAACCCCAGGTAACTAACATCATGGTGCTAATTTGGGGCAATCTTCGCCAGCTATAGAGAACTAGCCAGATCGCGCTGACAATCCCCGCTACAATCCAAACAACTAGAAGCATTTCCAAACCTGAGAGTCCATAGTCTCCCTGAGAGCGATATTCGCTGATTTCCTGGCTGGTATTGGTGCGTCCCTGTACCGCAGAGTCAATGATGTCGTAATCTCCCAAAATCCAGGCATGGTTAAAAGGACCTTCTACGGGATTAGTGTAGTATTCGGTTTTTGCTTTCCACAGATATTGATTTACTAAGGTGGGTATGCGATCGCGATCCGTCCACAGCAAAGGTCCAAACTTACCGAAGCGTCCTAAAGATACCCCTGCAATCGCCATTTCGGGTAATTCTTGATTTGCCAGCACGAAGTTATAGTGAGCGTTGACGCGCCAGCCGAAATTGTTGAGGTCAAAACCCCAGCCAAAATCGTTATCTTCGTCATAAAACTCTGCCATTTCTAATGCAGCAGTAATTTTGTTGTTAGCAGATAAATTTTTGTAAGTGCCAAATTCATCCAATCCCAGAGCAGCACCATCTACCCCTAAAGTATAAATCCGAGCCTCACCGTTACGTCTCGATAAAGCTTCGCGGGTAGCTTCGGGTAACTCATCGTTGGCAAACAATACCGTATCGCCAGACTGGGCTGCCCAATAAGCCGCGGGAATGGCAAATCCTGGATCTTCTGATACTAGTAAGATATTGGTAGTGGGCGAACCTGCGATGATTGCAGTAGCAGTGTCTATCTGAGCTGCTAAACTAGCAGGATCGGATTCAGAAAATTCTCCAGGAACATCCTGTGTGAAAGATTCTACTCTAACTGTAGAGATACTTTCATCCACAATCAAAGGTCCATTTACCCAGCGTATCAGCGGTGCTGCTGCTACTCCCGCCTGCCACTTGTCAGCGGGTACGCGGATCGTACCACCAGGAGCGTTGTTCCCAGCTTCGGGGAACAGGGCGTTGGCAATTTCATCGCTTAGATCGGCTGGATTTGACGCTAAAAACCGACTGGTATTAGTAGTGTTGGGCGTAATCATTGCGGGAATTGGTTCTGGTGGTTTCCAGGTAAGCCAAAGAATGTACCCTGGAACGAACAGAATAAAAAAGGCGATTATCAACGCAACTATGACAGTAATTTTACGCATATTTATATTAGTTCCTAAAATCTTGACAGGTTTATAAATTCAATTAACTACACTGTTAACTGTTTCTCGTCTTTTCGTGGTGAGAAATTTTTAAACGGATCGAAGCTACGCTCGCTGGGTGTATCCCTCCGTAGACGAAGAATAAGTCATTCCGTTGGATTCTAATTTAGTGAAAGAATTAAGCGACAAAAAGCCAAACCCTACCTTGGCAGCAATATCAAGCAAAGTATAAAACATGGCTTCCCAGCGATCGCCAATCAAAGCAAAACCCGTATCCCCTAGTATCCAAACCAAAGGATAACAGCTCCACAAAACCACATGAACCGTCAACAATTTTTTGAAAACTTTGCGTCCTACTGGCTTTGGAGAGTTATCGATCGCCTGTTGGCGATAGGGTTTGAGCAGTAAATAGAGAATTCCCGCAAAAGCCCCGCAGCTAACGAAATACCAAACAAAATTAAGGGGAACGGGGGAGATGGTTGCGATAAAGCCCGTGACTAACATATAGCCATTGGCACCGATCAAACCCAAAATTGTAGATAGTCTGGTACGCCCGAGATAGGTTAGCACCAATAGCAACAATGGGGTGGTCAAAAACCAAGTGAAATAGCGTATCCAATAAACCTGTCGTTCTCCAAAGTTCGCATATCCCTGAGAAAAAGCCATTGCCAAGTATAGTCCTGCTGCGATCGCAGTAATAAAAAAGTTGAGGGTAAATAAAATTCTCAGGGGTTCACTTTTACCCGTTGCTGCACCAAATCCAAAAATGAAGGCAGCAATCGTCATGGTGATTACTCCAGTCCATAACCAAAATTGAGTCATTGTTTTGTCCTTAATAAATCTGTCTGAATTTTTTGATGTCGCAATAACGTCTGAATGAATTAACGATGCCAAAATCTACGGCTGTCATGTCGCCAATAATCGGGACAGTCTCGTGCTTCGATCTTGCCTACCCGAACTGGATGCACCGCACATTTGAGATGAGAATTATGGCTGAAAAAACGGCATTTCTTACAGCTAGGTGAAGCAAACCTATTCAGGATATTAGGGCGATCGCTTTTTGTAGCCAACTTACTTTTCTTGACTAAGAACCAAATTCCTATCATTGCAACTATGGCGACCGATATTGCTGTAACTTCACTATATTCAGCCGTCTCTCGCCTCTCTACTCTTTGAGATGCGGGGCTGATTATCTCGGTAAATTTTGGTGCATTCCTCTATAAATATTCCTGTTTATCCATATCGTGTAGTTTCCAGTTCGGCTTTCGATCTGCGGCGTTGCACAATTAGAAGATGATTTTAATCGCTATTGACTAACTTTACTTTTATATAAGGCTTAGAGCTCAAAGCTTAAAACTTAAAGCTACGAACTATAGCATTAAGTACGTCATCTCTCAAATTAGCGACGCCCGCTCTGCATACTTTTTCTTTCTCTACTGCAACTATGCAAGTTTGGCATTTCCCATATTGGCCTATAGCAGCACTGTTGATACTACCGCCAACAAAAGCTGTAGGTTTTTTGTTTTACCTGTTTGATAATGTTGACTTTATCTTCGGGTAAGACACGAGCATGGTATTTATCAATCCACAGCTCGTTGGCAATAGTATGGGCAAAGGCTCCTACATCTCCTATAATCATTACGGATCGGATGTTTTCGCTCTGTAGCTTGCTAAGAGCTTCTTTAGTTTTTTCTCTGACTTTATCCCACAGGAAAATTACCGCTACAGCTTGTAACTTATCCAATAGTACTTCTGCACTTGAGAAATTTCACACTGCTGTCACGAGAAAAACTGTATTACAAATAGTCAGATAAAAGTAGATAGCTAAATGAAACTACGCTTTAACCGCAAGTGTTTTCAACTATCGTTTTCAACTATCATTTTCCAGACTTATTCAGATCGATTTGAATAAAACTTAGCTTTGTTCAACCAGCAGCTACGTTAACTATTTTTTGAAATGCATCCACCGCTTCGCGACAGGCTTTGGCGCATTTGGCACAATGTTCGTTGTTGTGACTTTCACACTCTTCGGCACAAGCCTTACAGATTTCAGCACAAGCTTTAGTTATTTGAGGAACAAAATTAGAACCGCGTACCATATAGGTAGCAATAGTACGACATATCTCAGCGCAATCGAGGCAAAAACGAACGCATTGCTTCATTTTCTCACTGCCCATACAAGCCTGAGCACAATGTTCGCATTCGACAGCACATTTCATTGCTGTATCAAAACTAGATTGATATTGTTCGTGTACCAAAAGCATAAGTATTTTTTCCAATAATTTAGTTCGACATTTAAAACTTATTCTTTTGTGGATTAAAAGATATCTATCTTCAGGTATAAAAAATATTTTTCTACTTAGAAAGGAATTTCACGACTATTTCATAAACGTGTGATATGTATCTTTATTTAAGACAAAACAGTAAAGTTTCTTATGAAAACCATTTCATTGTGATTTCATATTTATAATCAATAATAGAAGATCGCTCGATAAAATATTATTGAGATAAGCTTTAGGAATATTGCAAAAATAATCTATATTCTTGTTCTTCTGTTTAATCTCAGCTGTACAGAAAATGTAAACGCAGATATAAGAGGACATCTGAAAAGTGATTTCTTCAGAGCATAAATTTTATTCTTGCCCCCCCGATCCCCTAAAATTAGGGGGAGAAAGTTTAAAAAGTCCCCCAGAATGGGGAGACACGGGAGGCGGGGTCTGCCCGCTATTCCATATGCGAAGCGGTCCACCTCCTGCAGGATCGAGATATCCGTGATAGACACCTACCCGAAGGGAGCATTAAGGTAATAATTTATACTTCTCAGACAACCTCTAAGAGCGATAACAATTGCTCCTGTCAATACAAAACTCTGACAAGTTAGCAATATTCTCACTGCACGCACTATCAAAGCTATTTACTTGCCAGGCTTACAAAGCCAAGTCATCATTAGCTTTTGTGATTTTGGCGTTCGCTCCTGCTTTATGAGTTTGGGTTGGATTTACCCTGCATCTCGATAGCGAAGAATCGATCTTTTATAAAAATAACGACTGACTTGAAAACGTTTTGCCAGTCTTCTTTGTAAACCTATATACTATATGGCTATATGGGTCGCGGTATCTTTTAAGAGAGCCTCTGTTTTGCTTCACAGGCATTGATTATTCTAGTGAGGCGAGGCTTAAATAAAGTCACTATTAAAATGGGTTCGATTTGTGAATAAACCGACTTTACTAATGGTATCGATATTTACGCCCATGACTACTAGGCGCATAAATTAATCGAATGGACAGTAAACATCAAACTTTTTATTTCTATCTACTCTTTAGCTTGTCCAGTTTGGCGATTTACTCACTAAAAACTACTGTCTGTTTGTTCTCACCAGTAATATGGCTTTCAATAAATCGCTCCTCGCTCGAAGTGTTGAAAATAACGCTAAAACCAAAGATAATTCCTGCTGTGACAGCTGTAGTTATAGCTATTTTTTTTGAATATTTATATTTAAGCAATTTCTGCCAAACTCGCCGAAGTCGGTTAGTTTTGGTAGGTGAAATAGCATATTTATCTTGTGATTTTAGTTGCTGCTGTTTTTCTAATAATTTGTAAATACGGTCTGGAGTAATACAATCGATTCTTTCTTCTTGCACTGCCTCTAACCTTTCTTTAAGGGCAAGCACATTTTTCAGCTGGCAATCTAGATTAGTTAAATATACTAATATTCCTTCTAAATCATCTACTATAGAATCTAATTTGTAGTGGGTCGCTTCTATTGGCGATCGTAAACTAGATTCAGCTGAATCTGAATTTTGAGGCTTTTCAAGAGATAGCTTTAGGTTCAACAATTCGGCATGTTCTTTCAATTTTTCTAGCTCAACAGGAAGCAACTTTAATTTAACCTGAGCTCGGTCTATTTCTTTAATAAGTGGTAAACAAATCTCAAGAAGAGAAATTAAATCGGCAATTTAACGCTGTAAATTTTGACGTTGGTTTTTCATTAGATTTTTTTAGGTTTTATAAAATTAATCTTTGTTTTTTACTCGGTCTTTTAATTTGTTAAATTATTAGTTAATACAAGCTATAATATGTAAATTAATTGCCTTTTTTGAGCGTAGAGACAGTAAGCCAACTAAGCTTAAAGCCTCTAAATCTCAATCGCAATCGAAGACCATTCAGCAACTTACCAATGTTGGTAAACGATCTCTATTGGTTCTAAAATGAGTATCACAACTAAACTTCCTCAACTGTTTTACCCCTCTCATCCTCATAGTCCAAACATTCTTGAGCTTCACGTTCGAGAACTTTGGTTGGATGAACGGCACACTTAAGATAAGAATTATTATCGAAAAAATAACATTCAGTACATTTGATTTGAGTAGAATCCTTGTGAAAAAGTTTAGGTAATTTGCTCAAACTTTTTTTTGAATGGGATCGCCATACCAAAACTGAAATACTTATCAAAGCGATTGCAACAACCGTAATCAAGCTTAAGGTAGTGTAAGCTTCTACCGTGTTTTTTCCTTGTTTGGGTAATTCATTAGAAGATACTTGAGCTGAATAGTTCTGATTCCCATTTAAAGTGTTGAAGTATTCACGTGTATTCATTGTCTTAGTAAGAATTTGTCTGCATATTTACGCGGATTGAGATAGTAGCTTTAGACATCACCTGCTTCTCAAGTCGATAGAACATTAATTGATGCTTGGTGATGGTTTGGTTAAAATCGCTTTTTTTTACTAATCAATATTTGCTCGACAATATCAGATTGAATTTAAGGATCGACTTTCGCTTCATCTTCAAAAATCGTCATCTCAACTGGCTGACATCGTTTAATTTCGACAGTAATCCCTTGAGCTTTTTCCTCAACTAAATCATCAATATACCCATCCTGCGCAAGTTGAGCTTCTCGAAAAGTATCAAAAGGTCCAAAATAGTAAATACAACTTGGAATGGCAGTGCTAATTTTTACCCCCCAAGATAATGTCGGTTTTTTAAAGAAAGGTAAGATTCTAGGAATCAATTTCATTGGATTATTATCTATTTAAAAGTAAAAGAAGATAACTTGTAAATTAAACAGAATATAAAGTTAAAATTTTATTTTCTAAGAATAAGATTAAAATTCTTGATAAGATCATCAGGAAAATATTAAACTCAGGAAATTACTCTTTGACTTGGCGCTCTAAATAACCGAACCAAGAATGTGAGAGATCGCCATGCTTGTTTGCCATCAACTCCACCACATCATCCATCTGTCGATCGGCTACGACCCAACCATTTTCGAGATCGGGAAAGTCTAATTGGCAATTTTCACACTTTTTGCCGTCGTCAAAACGGATCGAACACCAAAAAGATTCAACATTTCATGGTTATTTTGGGCTTCTAGGTCAAGAATCGATTGTCACGATCGAGTTTTTAAACTTTGTGAGATTTTGCTACTTTCTCAACCTCAGAGATTTAGTTGGTTAACAACTTCTCGTAAGACGAAGGCAGAATTTTGGAATTGTTTTTCTTCCTGCTTACTGAGAGCAAGGTTAACCGTCTTGAGTACGCCTTTTTCATTGACTACCGTTGGTAAACTAAGACAAATGTCATAAATCCCATATGCTCCCTCGACAAGACTGCTAACGGTAAGAACGCGTTCTTGACTGTGCAAGATAGCCTTGACAATATCAGTAACCCCTAAGCCAATTCCATAAGAGGTGTATCCTTTACGCTTAATAATTTCATAGGCGGCATTTTTGACCTGTTCAAAAATAGCAGTTAATTCTTTCCGTTCAGCAGCAGACAGATTTTCCCAACTATCTGGGCAGCTAGCTGGGAGCAATCTCATGCCAGCCACATTAGCCGTACTCCAAACAGGAACTTCACTATCCCCATGTTCGCCAATGATATAAGCATGAACGCTACGAGCATCGATATTCAAGTTTTTAGCTAGCAGGGAACGAAAACGAGCGGTGTCTAGTACCGTTCCCGAACCAATTACTCTAGAACTGGGAAAACCAGAAAGTTTGAGAGTAACATAGGTCATTATGTCAACTGGATTGGTAACAATCAGCAAAATAGCATTGGGACAGAATTTAACTACATCTCCCAAGATGTTTTGGAAAATAGCGACATTGCGTTCTACTAGGTTTAAACGGCTTTCTCCTGGCTTCTGGGCAGCTCCAGCAGTAATAATAACTATGTCTGCGTCCCGTCCTACGTCAGCCACGGTTCCTGCTTTGAGTAAAGTAGGCGTAATAAAGGACATGCCGTGCACTAGATCCATGACTTCCCCTTCGACCCTTTCTCTGGCAATATCTTGAAGAATCAATTCATCGAAACAGTCTTGGATTAGTAGGGAATAAGCGCAAGCCATCCCCACTTGACCAGCCCCAATAATTACCCCCTTACGAAGATGAAGGGGAGCGGGAGTTTCTGCCGCCGAGTTAAAAGTAAAAATTCGCTCGAACATAAAACCTCTATGTTGAATCTTTCGTCGTCAGCAATTGCCAGCAGATCGTCTATGGTTATGCTATGCCGCTAGCTTGTTCTCTTCTTCATGGTTCTAAGAAATAATGAAATCAAGATGACATTAGCTAACCCTCTTAACAAATATCAATACAGAGCTTTTAGGGAAAAACACAACATTAACGGATTTTGACAGTTTTTTCTTGCCAACCGAGGGTTAAACCGATTCCCAGCAAAATGATTCCAGCAGATAGATAAGGCGCACTTGCCTGCCAGGTAAACAAAAATCCTCCCAGCATTGGACCGCTTACCTGTCCCAGACTGTTGGCAGCATTTTGCATCCCCAAAACTCTACCAGTACGTTGACCTCCCCGCCTTGAAATTAAGGCTGAGAGATTGGGAGCGATTAAGGAGAAGCCAAACGCCAACAACCCAACGGTGCTTAAGACATGGGGAAATGTTCGGACCATCGACAGCAAAACACTGCCCACTCCCATCAAGCTAAAACCTAAAGCAATTTGCTTGCAACTGCTGAGTCGTCCCGAGAAATAGCTGACAGCAACTGTCTGAAAAACTGCCATAACTAACCCGCACACCATAAAAACAAATCCAGTTTCTATCGGTCCATAGCTCAACTTTTCTCGAGCATAAAGCGCAAATGTTCCTTCAAATATCGCCAATCCTAACTGCCCGATTGTCGTCAAACCCAGCAATATTACCAGCTTATTCCCTAGGTTGAACCATCTAGTAGTCGAGCGAGTGAGCGAGAGAGCAACTCGTTGAGATGCTATGGTCTCTGGCAGCCAAATCAGAGCTGCAAAAAACACGATCGACATTGATGCTGCCGCTATTAAGAACGGTATCGAAAAACTATTAATTGCCAGGTGTGCGAACTTGACATCAAAGTGGAGATCTCGACGGGTTGTTAATCCCCCCACTGCTGGACCAGCGACAACGCCCAAACTAACAGCAGTACCGAGCCACGCCATGCCACGGTCGCGATCGCCCTCAGTTGTGATGTCAGACACATAAGCTGTCGCTGCGGGTAGAGCGGCGGCGGATAAGAGACCATCAATTCCCCGAACCATGTAAAGCATCCCCAAGGAGGTAGCAACGCCAAATAGCACTTGTGCGATCGCAGAACCGCCAATACCCAGCAACAACAATGGTTTTCGACCCAATCTGTCAGACAACTTTCCCCATAACGGTGCAAAAATAAACTGCATCAAGGCATAAATGCTGGTCAAGAGACTGACGTGGACGACCATGGTTTCTCGGGATACCCTACCTGCTGAGTTAAGACGCTCGGCATAATAGGGCAGCACTGGCAAAGTGATGCCAAAGCCCACCATAAGGATAAATAAACAGACAAGTAGCAGCAGTAAGTTTTTATTCACAACAAGCCGCAGCTATTCGGAAATAAGAAGGAAAAGTATTGACTGGAAGAAATCTTTAATAAGCGATTGCAAAGTAGCGTGATACCATGTATGTCGACGCTAGGAACAACATTAGTGGAGATCCAGACTCGTTCGAGAGAGGTCGTTTCCATAAGTAATATCAGGTTAGTGATAAAAATATTGTTGAATATCTGCTAGATAGTATATAGACGCGCCTTCAAAAGTAATTCAGAATAATAAATAGGTTTGATAAATTTTTCAACTAGTTGACAGATAATAATTGCCTGTATTTAACCAAGCCGCTAATTCCTCGGGCGATCGCACCTGCTCTAAATATTGGCGTAGTTGCTCTCCTTCGAGTATTTCTTTCTGCAAAAGCTGTTGGGTCATCTCTTCGAGGACGGAACGATTGGTTTCAAGTATTTTTAAGGCAGTCTGATGGGCTCTATCGAGAAGCTGCTTGACCTCTCCATCAATCTCCTCTGTAACTTTGGGACTGATTGGGCGACGCGGGTTAGAAAAACCATCCAAAAATTGCTGCTGCATTTTTTCAAGAGCGATCGGTCCTAGCTTCTGGCTCATGCCATAGAGCGTGACCGTCCGTTCTGCTAAATCCGTTGCTTTTTGAATGTCGTCGCTGGCTCCGGTGGAAATCTTACCCAAAACAATCTCTTCGGCAGAGCGTCCTGCCAGGAGAGTCGCAATTCGACCGCGAATTTCATCTTCTGCCATCAAGAAGCGGTCTTCTTCGGGAAGCTGTAGAGTGTACCCCAACGCTCCTATTCCTCTGGGAACGATCGAAATTTTCTCTACCTTGCCAGCCCCAGGCATTAAGGTTCCGACGATCGCGTGTCCTGCTTCGTGGTAAGCGACAGTTTTCTTTTCCATCTCATTGAGAACGCGGGATTTTTTCTCCAACCCAGCGATAACGCGCTCGACTGCTTCGTTAAAGTCAGCCATCGTTACGGCTTCTCGATTTTGCCGAGCTGCCAAGAGTGCCGCTTCATTGACCAGATTGGCTAAATCTGCCCCAGCAAACCCTGGGGTGCGGGCGGCAATAGCTCCCAAGTCCACATCCGCAGCTAATTCAACTTTCTGAATATGTACCTTCAGAATTGCTTCTCGCCCCAGCTTATCTGGACGGTCGACAACTATCTGGCGATCGAAACGACCGGGACGGCGCAGTGCGGGATCTAGCACTTCGGGTCGGTTGGTTGCTGCTAGGATAATAACCCCCGTATTCGCTTCAAATCCATCCATTTCGGTTAAAAGCTGGTTGAGGGTTTGCTCTCGCTCGTCATTGCCCCCCATCAAATTTCCGGCACCCCCTCTAGATTTACCCAGGGCATCCAATTCATCGATAAATACAATGCAGGGTGCTTGTTGCTTCGCCTGTTTAAACATATCTCTTACCCTAGCAGCCCCCACGCCAACAAACAATTCAATAAATTCCGAGCCTGAGATGCTAAAGAAGGGAACGACCGCTTCTCCAGCAACTGCCTTGGCTAAGAGGGTTTTGCCAGTCCCTGGTGCTCCTACCAACAGTACTCCTTTGGGAATTTTTGCTCCCACACGAGTATACTTGTCTGAATTTTTGAGAAATTCGACGATTTCTTGGAGTTCCTCTTCAGCTTCATCGATTCCCGCAACATCGGCAAATGTTACCCCCGTATTGCCTTCAGAATAGATTCGGGCTTTGCTTTTCCCTACCGTTAGGGCAGTTCCCGACCCAGCTTGGGCGCGGTTGAGCATCCAACCCCAGATGCCCAAGAAGATTAGGGGAGGAACGATCCATCCCAAAAGAGTAGTTAAAACACCGCTATTGTCGGGCGGAGGGGCACCAAATTCCACATTTTTTTCTGCTAATAACTGCGACAGAGCGGTATCTCCAGCGATGGGTCTAGTAACATAGGTTTTGGGGGGAGTTGAATTATCCTCCTGAGTTGACTGCATTTTGGATAGATCTGACTTGAGTGTATATTGAATTTGTTCTTCTCCGACTAAAGCTCTGCCAACCTTGCCGTCTTTTACCTCTTTGAGAAATTGACTGTAGAGAACTTCATTGGCTCGGGGACGAAAAGCAGGGGCGACGAAAAAGTGAAACAGGAATAAGAATAGAAATAACGTCACAAAGCTACTGCCGAAATGCTCGGGCTTGGGAGCTTTAGAGTTTTCATCTTTTTCAACAGGCATAACGACTTTCCTAATTCGAGTAAAAACAATATGGTGCGGATCGTCCCCATCAAAACTATGACGGCATTTTCCAATCAAAGGGAATATGTTTGCTCGACTGCCCTTCAAAAGGATGGGAATAATCAAAACCAGAAGCGGAACTCTCCTTGACAACGCCCCAGGTTGCAATCTGTCCTGGTCCTGTTTCCGAACCAGGGGGATTGAATAACTGCACCCGTTGATTCGGGTCTGCTGTAGGACCGGTAAGAGCTTCAACCGCTGCTACTACCTTGCCTGGAATCTCAGCCCGCCAATAGCTCAGGTCTTCAGCAATTACAACTTCAATCGGTACGTATGAAATCCCGCGAATATCGCTAAACAGTTTGCTAAATTCACCTGGCCAACCTCCAGCTTGACCGGTAAATAGCTGTTCGAGAGCCTGGCGCTGAGAATCGTTAGCCCGTTCGTCAATGTAAAACAACAGTTTCATGGAGGGAACGAGATCCTCTACCCACTGATTTCCCTCAACTTCACCAATTGCAACTACATTCAAATTATCAAGTCTGACATCGCCATATTGACCTTGATGTATTTGCCACACTAGGGTAAACAAGCAATCGCCATAAGTTGGTTCCCGTGCAAATGTACATGGACAAGGTAGTTTGCAACTACATACGTCAAACCACTCGCCCTTCAGATACCACTGAACATCAGTTTTTGATTTCTCAGTCACAATCATAATTAAACTCCTTCTATGAAGCGAATTGCTTTAAGTATAAACTCTCAAGTAAACTGTAGGGTCAAGAGTACTTAAGCTAAAAAAAATTCAAACACCCTCATTACTCTTAGATCGACAACCTCCGCAGAGTTTCCATCTTATTCAACGTACATCATGGCAAGGCTCTCCTAATTCGAGTAAAAATAATAAAAAGTAGCTAATGCTGCTGGCTTTGCCGTGTAAAGCAGCTATCTAGAAATAAAAATACTAATACTGCGTCCTGTAACGGGATAAATACTATCTTCGAGGGCGCTTTCTTGACCTGGTTTGGCAATATCTAGGGGAGAAGCTCGAGCTGTGTCTACTGCTGCGTACCACCTCCTATCTCGAAGCGGAGGGATTTCAAAATCGAGTGTTTCTTGGTACATATTGATCGTGACATGCAAATCTGCCGCTCCCTTAAAACCTCCCAGGGTAAAAGCGAGGGCGCGGGCATTAGGATCGTCCCAACCAGGGCTATATAATTGACAACCATGCCAGGAGATATCAGCTAATCCCCGCTCGTTAATTTCATTCCCAGTAAAATAATCAGGGTGTTGAAGAGTAGGATGACGCTTGCGGAACTGAAGCATCAGCTGCCAAAACCGCAATAGATGACCGTTTTTCTCCAGCAGATCCCAATCAAACCAGCTAATCTCATTATCTTGGCAGTAGGCATTGTTGTTGCCTTTCTGAGTGCGTCTAACTTCGTCTCCAGCTAGAATCATCGGAACGCCTCGAGAAAGCAACAGAATCGTGGCAAAGTTCTTAATTTGTCGTTCTCGTAATGCCTCGATCTCTGGATCGCCTGTTTCGCCTTCGACACCGTAATTCCGACTCAGATTCTCATCTGCACCATCACGATTATCTTCCCCATTTGCTTGGTTATGCTTTTGGTTATAGGACACGAGATCGTTGAGGGTAAAACCATCGTGACAGGTGATGAAATTAATGCTATTAATTGGCAAATGCCCCCGCCATTGATAGAGGTCGGCACTGCCAGCAATCCGCGAAGCTACCATACCAACAAGTCCTGGTTCTCCTCTAATAAAGCGGCGAATATCGTCTCGGTAGCGTCCATTCCACTCGACCCAACGATATCCTGGAAAATAACCAACTTGATAGAGTCCAGCAGCATCCCAAGCTTCAGCAATCACTTTGGTATCAGCTAAAGTCTCATCCAGTTCAACTTGCCACACTACTGGCGGGTATTTCATCGGCAAGCCGTCTTCACCTCGGGACAACACGGAAGCTTCATCAAAGCGAAAGCCATCCACATGAATCTGTTCGACCCAGTAGCGCAAACATTCTACAATCATTTTTTGAGTGACGGGATGATTGCAGTTCAAAGTATTTCCGCAACCCGTATAGTCTGCATAATATCTCTCGTTTCCAGGGACGAGATAGTAGTAAATGCTATTATCGATGCCTTTAAAGGAAAAGACTGGTCCTTGACGATCGCCTTCATTCGTGTGATTAAAGACGACATCTAAAATCACTTCTATTCCCGCTCTATGTAAAGCTTTAACCATGTCTCGAAACTCACGGACATGACAGCCTGCTTCGGGTTCAGTGCAGCAATGAGAATGAGGGGCAAAAAAACACATGGGACTGTAACCCCAGTAGTTTGTTAGAGATTTCCCATTAACAGACCAGAATTCTGTATCATTGAACTCGAAAATCGGCAAAAGTTCCACCGCTGTAATTCCTAACTCTTGGAGATAGGGAATCTTCTCAATCAGCCCAGCAAAAGTTCCCGGTCGCTTAACCCCTGAAGTAGGTGACTTGGTAAATCCACGAACATGCATCTCGTAGATGATGGTTTCGCCCATCGCACGGTTCAAAGGGCGATCGCCCTCCCAGTCGTAGTCGGATGTATCGATGACCGCGCTACGTAAAGAAGTGGCTACATTATCACCAGGTACGCAAGCATCAGCTCGGTTCCAAAGTGTTTTGACGTTACCTCTAGCGTAGGGGTCAATTAAGACCTTCTGCGGATCGAAATGATATCCTGCCTGGATATTTTTAGGGCCATCAATCCGATATGCATAAA
Source organism: Myxosarcina sp. GI1 (assembly GCF_000756305.1). NCBI lineage: Bacteria > Bacillati > Cyanobacteriota > Cyanophyceae > Pleurocapsales > Pleurocapsaceae > Myxosarcina > Myxosarcina sp. GI1. Next base: position 25,970 of record NZ_JRFE01000058.1, on the reverse strand, counting down.
ATGCACCTGATTTAAGACCTCGAACATAAACATGCCAGAAGTGAAAGGTTTTATTAATTTTGCAGTCTAATTCAATAGTTTGGATGGGTTCGGGATCGTCATGCCGACTAAACAGTAACAGTTCAACAGACGTGGCATGTTCTGAAAAAATCGAGAAATTAACTCCGTTGCGATCTGGGATGGCACCTAACGGGTGGGAGCGTCCCTTCTCCGTTTTATAATGAATTTTGGGTTTACCTGTTGTCATTTCCATCTTTAGCTCAGCCTCAAGAACCAGAAGTTTCCCCTGCTACTCCGTTGACAATTAAAATTTTTTTATCGGTTACAAATTCTGCCTCACTGCTGCTAGTGCTTCTCGATCTACTTCCTGCTCGTCCCCTGCAAATTCGTGGTCTGGAGTAAGAAATAACAAACAATGGCATTCTTTACGCTCTCGCATCGGCACGCAGGGACAGTTCCAATAGGCTGCCTTGACTTCTGCTTCCTTGTCTTCGTAATGACGACAGGGACACAAGGGAGAACCCAATTCGTCTTTGTGCTGGGCAAGTCCTTCAATTACCACGGCAGTCACAGATGGATCGATACAATAGTATGTGTCAGTTTGCTTGGCATAGGTTTCGGCAAACCTAATCATTACTTCTAAATTTTTTTTACTGCCAAGTTTTTGATTAGTTTTGGCGTTCATCTATCTATATGCTAGTCAAGGATTTTGATTTAAGCAGCGGGATAACCAGCAGCAGCGATCGCATTTCTTACTGATGTAAGAGATGCGATCGTTTCTACCGTTACTTGTTTGGTTTTAGGATCGGTTTGTACTTCGGCATTCGGATCGATTGACTGAATTGCTTTAGCGATGGTTTTGCCACAAGCACCACAAGCCATATTAGGGATTTTTAGTTGTATAGTCATGATTTTTAATTTTCTAGTTTATTTAGTTCTGCAATCAGCTGGAACTCTCTAGCTGACTAAAGAGTTAAGGAAAATCTGAAAATTGATTGGGATTTGTTGTCGAGCATTTTTGAAATGACCATCAAGCTTGAGTTAGCAGATATTGACCTAAGCCCAAAATTTCTCCATCGCAACTTTCAAAATAGGAGATACACCAAAGTAAATAGAGTCTCCAAATACGGCGAAATTTATTGTATTTCATTCGGTAATTTAAATTGCTAATTTTGGCTTGGTTTTTATCAAAATTTTCGAGCCAAATATGCAAAGTTTTTGCGTAATTGATTCCATTCAAGTACCACTTGTCAATAGTTTTCAAAGCTCGGTCGCAATTAGGAATCGCTTCGTAATTCCAAATTCGCGCGTTTGGGAAAATATATTTGTTCAGAAAAGGACTATAGATATTGTGAGGTAACCGAGTACTGATTAAGTGAATCAATGCCATGCCATCTTCCCTGAGAAAAGAAGCTAACTTTTTCAAGGACTGCTTTAAATTCCCGATATGTTCAAACACACCAATGGAGATGACCTTATCAAACTTATTATCGAAGCTAACCTCATTAAAGTCAGCTTCGTAAAGAGAAAAACGGTCTGAGCTAAGGTAACTATCGGGGTCTTTCATTTTCTTGCGGATATACTCGCATTGCTGATTACTTAAATTTAGCCCCGTAACCTTGACATGGGGAAACTTAGAAAGAATGTAGTTAGCAGCAGAACCCCAGCCGCATCCCAAATCTAAGATTTCGTCTCCATCTTCGATCCCTACTTTTTGAACCAGATCGTCTAGCATGTGCCTTTGGGCTTGCTCGAGATTTAAAGCTCCTTGTTCCCATAAAGCCATACTGTACTTGGGATATAACAGTTTACTTTCTCCCAACATCAGCATAAATAGTTCTTCAGGCAGATCGTACTGAATTTCCATTAGCTCTCGCGCTCCTTGTGCGAGTTGCTCGCTCGGTTTTAATACCCATTCATAGGGAACGAGGAGAGCAGGAAAATGCCGATATAAAATTGGCAAGACAGAGTCCAAAAATGATTTGACAGTGGGATCGGGAATTTCTAACCCGCTGATATAAGCCTCTGCACCTGCCATTTGTACGCCATTGAATAACGTAGTAGCCATACGAGTCATTTGGTAAGCTCCTGGGCTTTTGAGGTTGATATCTCCCACTAGCGGCATATGCTTTTGAAATTCTTGTAGCTCAGAGGTAGAAATCATAGTCAATCTCCAATAGGTTTTTAAATTTTGTGCTACTCAACAAAAACCAATAGTGTCAAACAGAGATAAAATTTCCTCAATCGCATTGAGGGTGGAGTAGTTTAAAAGGGCCATTGCCATTGAGAAATTTCGGGCATATCCCGACCGTATCTAGTGATGTACTGTTGGTGTTCGATAATTTTGTCGCGGATAAACTGTTTGGTGTAAGCTGCTTGAGAACCCAGTTGGGGTAATCGATCGATTACATCGCCAAAGAGGTGAAAGCGATCCAAGTCATTGCGGACGACCATATCAAACGGCGTAGTTGTCGTTCCTTCTTCTTTGTAACCCCGAACGTGGAGATTTTTATGGTTTGTCCGACGATAGGTGAGACGATGGATCAGCCAGGGATAACCGTGATAGGCAAAAATGATTGGTTTGTCAGTGGTGAAGATCGTATCGAAGTCTTTGTTGGACAGACCATGGGGATGTTCTTCCTCTGGCTGGAGTTTCATCAGGTCAACTACATTGACCACTCGAACTTTCAAATTGGGAAAGTGCTGGCGAAGCAGAGCAACCGCAGCAAGAGTTTCCAGGGTCGGCACGTCTCCAGCACAAGCCATCACCACATCTGGTTCGCTATCGCGGTCGTTACTAGCCCATTCCCAGATCCCGATACCAGCAGTGCAGTGTTTGATGGCAGAATCCATATCTAGATACTGTAGTTCGCTTTGCTTGCCAGCGACAATGACATTGACATAGTTTTGGCTGCGCAGGCAATGATCGGTTACGGAAAGCAGGGTATTGGCATCAGGGGGTAGGTAAACTCGGATTACATCAGCTTTTTTATTGGCTACATGGTCGATAAAACCGGGATCTTGATGGGAAAATCCATTATGATCCTGCCGCCAAACGTGAGAAGTTAGTAGGTAGTTCAGGGAAGCGATAGGTCGCCGCCAAGGAATTTCCTTGCTAGTAGTTTTGAGCCACTTGGCATGCTGATTAAACATCGAGTCTACAATGTGAATGAATGCTTCGTAACAGGAGAATAAACCGTGGCGACCAGTGAGGAGATATCCTTCCAACCAACCCTGGCAGGTATGCTCGCTCAGAATTTCCATCACCCGACCGTTGGCAGCTAAATGCTCATCTTCAGCCATTGTCTCAGCTGTCCAGGCTCGATCTGTTACCTCAAACAAAGCACTCAATCGGTTTGATGCTGTCTCGTCTGGACCAAATACCCTAAAATTTTTCTGCTCTAAATTTTTCTTCATTACGTCCCGCAGAAAATGACCCATCACGCGCGTTGCTTCAGCGGTGACAGTTCCAGCTTGAGAAACATCAACAGCATAGTTCCGGAAATCGGGCATTTTCAAGTCTTTTAGCAATAGTCCGCCGTTAGCGTGAGGATTAGCACCCATACGCCGCTCGCCCCGAGGAGCCAATTCCGCGAGTTCGCGAATTAAGGTTCCATTCCCATCGAAAAGCTCTTCAGGCTTATAACTTCTCATCCAGTCTTCCAGTAGCTGGACGTGTTTTGGCTTAGCTGCCATCTCAGCTAGGGGAACCTGATGCGATCGCCAGTACCCTTCGGTTTTGTTACCATCAACTTCCTTGGGACCCGTCCATCCTTTGGGAGTTTTCAGAATAATCATCGGCCACTGGGGACGTGTGGTTACTCCCGTACTGCGAGCTTGGTGTTGAATTTGCTTAATTTCGGCAACAACCGTATCCAGGGTAGCTGCCATCTTCTGGTGCATTACTTCAGGGTCAGAACCCTCTACGATATAGGGTTTGTAACCGTAACCGATAAATAAGCTTTCTAATTCCCGAGCGCCAATTCGGGCTAAGACTGCGGGATTGGCAATCTTGTACCCATTTAAGTGGAGAATGGGTAACACCGCTCCATCGCAAACGGGGTTGAGAAATTTATTAGAGTGCCACGCTGTAGCCAGGGGACCAGTTTCCGCTTCCCCATCCCCAACGATACAGGCAGCAATTAGCTCGGGGTTATCAAAAGCAGCCCCATAAGCATGAGCCAGGGCGTATCCAAGCTCACCTCCTTCGTGGATCGAACCAGGGGTTTCAGGAGCTACATGACTGGGAATCCCCCCTGGGAAGGAAAACTGTTGAAACAGCTTTCTCATCCCCTCTTCATCTTGAGAAATATTCGGGTAGTATTCACTATAGGTTCCTTCTAAATAGGTGTTGGCGACCAATCCAGGACCCCCGTGACCTGGACCTGCAAGGTAAATCACGTTCAGCTCTTGATTCTTAATCATTCGGTTGAGGTGAACGTAGATAAAATTAAGCCCTGGAGTAGTTCCCCAGTGACCGAGTAGCCTGGGCTTGATATGCTCCAATTTCAGCGGTTCTTTCAGGAGGGGATTGTCATATAAATAGATTTGCCCCACAGAAAGGTAGTTAGCTGCCCGCCAATAGGCGTTCATCTGGCGTAATTCTGCACCGTCAAGGGGTTCTTGCTTCACTTCGGGGGCAGTTTGAATCATAATTAACTCCTAGTTTTTCCGATCGCAATTGAGAATATCAATGAGGACGCGGGCAATTTACCGTTCCCGCAGGTAATTTGCTGGCAAACAACTTCGGTTAGGATAAAAGATGCCGACTATCGCTATCAGTTCTATCCAGGCGTTCGATTTCCTGCTCTAAAAGTTCTGTTTCACTGGTGTAGGCTAAGTCTTCTTGAGTAACAACAGATTGGATGGCAAATTGCTGGGCAAACTGTATCTTATGTTGCAGATTAGCGTCGGCTCGATTTAAGGCCAAAGCATATTTCTGCCGCTGTTGATTCCTTCGTTCAATCTGACGATTGCGTCTCTGAATCCAGAAATACCGAACTAGAGGAACACCTAGAAAACCGATGCCGTATCCCAAGAGAAGCCAAAAGATTGATTGTACAAAGGCCACTAAGCCCCCTAGTTGAACGGCGATCGCGCCGTCGCTCAGTAATGATCTAAGAATTAAAGCTCCAATGAGGTTGAGAAAGCCAAGACCAACCACTAACAAAGTTTGCTCTGTTCCGACTCGACTAAAGTTCCAGAAAAATTCTCGCAAATAAGCAGCCAGAGAGTTCTCCTGCTTATTTGCTGCTGTCGTTTGTAATGCAGGAAAACGGTAAACAATATCTCCTGTGGGACTGACTTCTGGGCGACCGTCGAAACGAATCAGAACTGGCAGCATATAAGCCTCATCGATCGCTTGAGTTGGGGAAATATCGAGATGGGGAGCTATTTGTTCTGCGACCACAGCTCCTCCATGATTATGAATAACGCTACCAATGTTATACCAACGACGTTCTTCCAGATTGGCATTGGGGTTGCCATCTCCAAACAAAAACGAGAAAACCGCCTCAAAAAAGTTCAGTTGCTCGGCAGCACGATCCTGATGATGCTTTTGCTTTGCCGAACGATTTTGTACCTGTCTGTGAGGATTGCGGTTAAAAAAGGAACCAAACCAAAAATGGGGCAAGAATAGGGGCATACCGCCACCGTGCCTACGACTGTTTGAATTTCCTCCACGACTACTACTCATGGCAATCAGAGCGATCGTCACAAATATGAGAATAATTGATATTACCAAGAAAATGCCAAAGGAAATTCGGATTAAATAGAATAAGACCTGCCAAATCCTTGTTCCCCATTCCTGCAAACGCAGTCGCAGAGACTTGTTGCGCAGAATTGTTCGTAAATTTCGTGGAAAGAGGTAGGCAATTTCTCCCCTTTCAGAAACCTGCAAATGACCGTTGGTTTCAGAAACCAGAGTCAACAAACCTCGTTGTGCCAGACTAATTTCTAAACCAGCACGGGTAGCAACATCGCCAACGGTAACCCGATAGTTCAGTTGCTCTACAGCTTGCATGATTTTAGGATCGAATTTCATATCGAATCGTCCTGGATTGAGAACAAATATAAGGTTTGAAATACTCGGTTCAGCTCTTAGAGTCCGTGGATGAAGAAACTGTTGGTGCTTGTTTAGCTTCATTACCGCTAGGAAAAAAACTTCTTCTAATCGGTTTTGCTTCTCAGAAATCTGCCCTAATTTTATAGTTTCAGGAAATTATGAAATCAAAATGACATTATCTCTATCAGTTTACAAATATCTATATTGACTTCTGAGGTTGGCGATCGCATAACAAAAAAGATTAGTGTCTATTGCTTCAGCGTGGTGGTGCTGACTTCCCGAGTCTAGTTGTTTTCAAGCTTTTCTTTGGCTTTTAAAAGCTGTTTTTTATCCACTTCACTTACTTTTGGATAGGATAATTTTAGTGATGCTAATCTGTTGCAGATAATGTCAGCAACTACAAGACGCGTAAACCATTTGCGATCGGCTGGGATGATATACCAAGGAGCATACACAGTACTGGTGTGATTAAAGAGCTCTTCATAAGCATGCATATATTTATCCCAATAAGCCCGTTCCTTAATGTCAGAAAACTTCCAATTTTTTTCTGGTCTATTGATACGGTCTAGAAATCGGCTTTTTTGCTCCTCCTTAGAAACATTCAGGAAGAATTTAAGAATAATAATGCCATTTTGTGAAAGATATTTTTCAAAATTATTAATCTCCTCAAAGCGAGATTCCCAGATCCGATCGGTTTTCACCTCTGGCGGTAACTGTTGTCTATTCAGTAATTCTGGATGAACGCGCACGACAAGGACTTCCTCGTAATACGAACGATTGAAAATCCCAATTCTCCCTCGTTCTGGTAATGCCTTCACATAGCGCCAAAGATAGTCATGATCCAGTTCTTCAGCAGAGGGGACTCTAAAGCTAAATACCTGGCATCCTTGTGGATTGACCCCTGACATCACATATTTGATCGTACTGTCTTTGCCAGCAGCATCCATGGCTTGAAAAACGATCAGCAATGCAAAGGTATTTTGGGCATAAAGAACCTCTTGATGCTTTGTCAGATGCTCAATGTGTTCTTGTAGTTCATGTTTAGCTTCAGACTTATGTTTGAAATGTCCTATATACTCTGAGTCATATTGCTTCAGTGCGATCTTGGTACCAGGAGCAACGATAAAGTCCTCATGTTTCATTGCAGTTATCAAATGGTGGTTGTATGATTCATAATTTCTTAAAATTGTCGAATCTGCGACCTAATTCAACTTCACTCGGCGCAGGGTCACTGCATTGATGGACACAATCACAGTAGAAAGACTCATAAATACAGCTCCTACTGCGGGGGAGAGCACAAAGCCCAAGGGATAAGCAACACCAGCTGCCAAAGGGATGGCAATAACGTTATAGCCCGTTGCCCAGAACAAATTCTGTATCATTTTGTTATTGGTTGCCTTGCCAAGTTTTAAGGCTCGCCCTACATCCAGCGGGTTATCCTTAACTAAAACCAAATCGGCAGATTCAATGGCTACGTTCGTTCCCGCACCGATGGCAACTCCCAGATCGGCTTCTAATAGAGCAGGAGCATCGTTGATCCCATCTCCTGTAAAGACTGTGCCTCCTTCAGCTTTTAGTTCTTTCACAATTCGTACTTTGTCCTGGGGCAAAACCCGAGCGTAATAACGCTTGATACCCAAGTCAGTAGCAACAGCCTGGGCCACTGCCTTAGCATCCCCTGTAATCATCGCTGCTTGAACGCCAATCGAATCTAGACTGTGGACTAATTTTCTGGCACTATCGCGTACCCGATCTGCCAAGGCAAACAAAGCTAGGGTTTGCTCTTCATCCATTAAAGCAATGACGCTTTCACCTCTAGATTCTGCTTTTGCCAAACCACGTTCGAGTTCGGGAGAAAAATAGAACCCCAGCTCTTTGGGCCACTCTGGTCGTCCTACTCGGTAAGTTTTGCCGTCAATTATTCCCTCTACGCCCATGCCTGGCACTGCTTTAAAATCGCTGACGGTAGCAGGTTGAACCCTTTGTTGTTGGGCTGCTTCTACGATTGCATGAGCTAGGGGGTGTTCGGAGAGAGATTCTAATGCCGTAGCAATTGCCAAAGCTTGCTCATCGCTTAAGCCTTCGGTATAAATCCGCTGTACGCCAAACCGTCCTTCTGTCAAAGTACCAGTTTTATCGAAAGCAGCATACTTAATCGTTTTAGCTCGCTCGAAAGCTTCGCGGTTACGGACGAGAATCCCATTTTTAGCAGCGATCGCAGTTCCATTAACAATCACCAGAGGAATCGCCAATCCAAGGGCATGGGGACAGGCAATAACTAATACGGTAACCGTTCGATTAATCGCAAACACTAGTCCCTCGTTAGTTGGTAGCCAAACTACAAAGGTCAAAGTTCCTACAGCAATGGCAATCAAGGTTAACCAATAAGCCGCTTTGTCGGCCAGAACCTGATACTTACTTCTCGAATTCTGAGCTTCTTCAACCAAACGCATAATCTGACTGAGGGCAGTCTGGTCTCCAGTCCGAATCACTTCGGCTTTCAAGGCTCCCTCACCGTTGACCGCACCAGTTACGACTTCATCTCCTTCCCGTTTATTCACTGGGCGAGATTCCCCAGTGAGGAAAGCTTCGTTAGCACTTGATGCACCTTCAACAACAACCCCATCAATGGGAATTTGCTCCCCAGGACGAATCAAGATCAGATCTCCTTCACGAAGTTCCTCTAAAGGGACATCTTCAATCTCACTGCCTATCAGTCGATGCGCTGTCGAAGGCATTAGCTTGGCTAATTGTTCTAAAGCACGGCTGGCTCCCTGAACTGATGCCATTTCAATCCAGTGACCCAGTAACATGATGTCGATTAAGGTGACCAATTCCCAGAAAAATGGCTCCCCTTCCAAACCGAAGGTTACTGCCAAACTATAGACAAAAGCAACGGTAATGGCTAGGGAAATTAGGGTCATCATGCCGATTTTCCCTTTTATTTCCCGCCACGCACCTCGAATAAAGACCCAACCTCCGTAAAAGTAAATAACGGTCGCCAAGATGGGGTTGATCCAGTTCGAGCCTGGAAACTGAATAGCTTGATAGTTAAACCAAGCTTGAAAGGCTGGAGAAAAGTAAAGTACGGGAATGGTTAGAACTAGACAGATAAAAAAGCGATTTTTGAACATCTCGGGACTGTGTCCCGCGTGCTTATCGTGTCCTCCGTGACTTTCACGATCGTGATGATTGTGTTGGTGTTTGTGTTCCTGAGTATGGCGAGTATGTTGATGCTGCATAACTAAAATTTACTTAAAAAGCAAAACTATAATTGGAGTTTTTAACTTATTGATTGGGATTGTGGATCGTTCGCAGATCAGATCGAATTTCCTTAGCTCCTGGCAAATCGCTGTTTAGCTTCTCCAGTTGTAAATTAAACGGCGATCGCTTTTAGTAGAAGCTTGAGTAAAATTAGCCATGACATTCCTTAGACGTAATGACATAATCTAAATATTTTTATCCCTGAAAACTTTTAATAAATTCATCCTTCCAGGCAAAAATGACATCAAGATGAAATTGAAGAAGTATTTAATAAATATCAATAAAAGCTAATTGCTAGTTGGAAGCTTGATTGTAAACGTACTGCCCTTGCCTAGCTCGCTTTTAACTTCAATACTGCCTTGGTGAGACTCGGCGATCGCTTCCCAAACCCCAAACCCACAGATAGTTAGTAGCAAACCTATTACCCCAGTATAGATAGCTGTCAGCCGCCAGCGAGTCGAACGAAATATACTATTTTGGTTCATTGGTAGTTTGGAGACGATATCCTATGCCATAAACGGTTTCAATTAAAGGCTCGCAACCATATTCGGTCAGTTTGCGTCGCAGTCGTCGCATATGTGCTGCTACCACATTACTATTAGGTTCTACTCCCACTTCCCATAACTGATTTAGCACCTGATTGCGGGTAACAATCTGATTGGGATGTCGTATGAAATACTCCAACAGCAGCAACTCTTTATTGGTTAACTCGATAATCCGCGTCTCTTGTGGGGATTTTTGAAAAGAAATTGTATGAGTACCCAAATCTAAGGTGTACCCGTTCACCTGAAGCTGCTGGGGTTGAAATTGAGGCACTCGCCGACTTAATGCCCGCAATCGCGCTAGTAGTTCCTCCGTGCTAAAAGGTTTGATCAAATAATCATCAGCACCAGCATCCAAACCAGCCACCTTATCTTCCATCCGATCTTTAGCAGTTAGCATCAATACCGGCAGAGAACTATGCTGCGAGCGCAACCATTTACAGAGTTCCAATCCCGATTTACCAGGCAGCAGCCAATCGAAGACAGCTATGCTATACCCATTACCTTTAGTTTCTAGATACCATTCGGCTTCAGTACCGTTTTGTACCCAGTCTACAATAGGCTTCTCGGTCTAATGACCGTTTGATAGCTGCACCTAAATCTGGCTCATCTTCTACAAATAGAATTCTCATAGCAATACAATTCGCTCGATACCCTAGACAGTTTTCCAAAAAGTCGCTTATCAAAAATTTCTTCTACTACTTGATTTAATTAAAAGAAAAAAAGTTGAAGAAACCGTGAGGTTTTACCGAGCTAGCAACTTTAGCGAACAAAATATTAACTTATGGCAAACAATACCTACTCTGAAAGGAAACTTTTTAACTCGCCTTGTAAACGTTTTAACTGCTCAATCTGGCAGTCAATTTCGCAGATTTTGTCTTTCAGCTTCTGTTTGACCCCACAGCTCAGAGGTTTTCTTTGCTCGCAGATTCTAAGAAGCTCTCCAACTTCCTCAAGGCTAAGACCCAGTCTTTGAGCCTGCTTGATAAAAGCTAGACGAGAAAATACTTCTTCTGAAAACTGTCGAAAGCCGCCTCTGCTTCGCCCAGATAATTTTAGTAAACCTAGTTCATCATAATAGCGAATTGTTTGAATGGGAATACCGCTTTGAGCGGCTACCTGACCGATAAACAGTAGGTTATTGTTTTTGGTTAACATAGACTTAATTTCAGATTCAAATTTACTTAACCAGAGAAATGGCTTAAGGCTTGATGAATTAATCCAGGAGAATGACAGACAAGTAAACAGGCACCAAACATTGCCACCATTCCCATAGCTGTTTTGACTAGCTTATTGGTGCCTGTGAAATAGCTTTGGGAACTGGAAGTATCTGTCATCTCAAAAACTTGTTTATTCATAGAATTTACTCCCGATCGGGGTTGCTTAGTTGGTATGAAACTCTCGGTTTCTCAATGCTTCCTATACATCTCGAATTTTCGATTTGACTAAAAAACGGTTATAAAGCCAAACTATTAAAGCAGTGTAAAAAGCAGTTCCCAATGACCAAAATAGAATACCGACAATAAAACTGCCCCAATTAACTAGTAAGGGTAGATTGGTCAAGTCGATGTGAATTATATAGCTGAAAAAAGCCATAGTTGACTGGGGTGCTATTAAAATAAACAGGAAGCAGATTACATAGACTACGCCCGTTATGGCAGCAGTAGCTATAAAAAGCGATCGCACATTGAGCTTCATCACCAAAAATCTGCTAATACGATGATTATTTCTGGGTTGAATGTTGGATTTCATTATGTAACCTCCGATGTTTTAAAACTTTACTAAACTAAATTACTTTTGAATCGACCGATTCTGGCGATTCTGGTTTCAACTCACTGCGGCTGAGTATCAGACCATTCCCCTTCAAATTCTCTATAAACTCAAGGGGATCGAATAGCTGCTCGATATGGAACACACCAGATGGCAACGAAGAAGTATAAAGATGTTCGGCAACTTTTGCTGCCACCAAACCCGTTATCACTGCTTCTTTTTGCCCTCGTATTGAAGGTTCGTACCAGGCAAGCTTCCCATCAATAATTCCTCAGCTAACTAACAAATTAGTCAATCCTGGAGCTAATCCGACACTAAGCACTATAGTATAACCGTGCTTTCTAGCTTCAGAATCGAGGGCTTCAATCTTAGAGAGAAATTTATAACTGGCTGAAATATCTACATAGTGAATTCCTCGGCGTAAGCATTGCTCCACGAACTGAGTATCCCCTTGGTCTATACAAGTCACTACCACAGCTACATCCCTCAGCTCGCTTTCCCGTACCTTATAAATATCCAATGCCAAGGGCAGTACTTGTCGCTGAGTTTCTGACGACAATTGTTTTGCTTTGTGATAATTTCTCCCAGCAGCTACAACTCGACTGGGAAACCGTTTGCCCAAGGTAGTAGCAATAACTCGACCAACGCTACCGTATCCTCCTACTACTAAAATTCTGCCATTTATCATGGTTTTCCCTCCAATATCCTAGAATGGGGAATTGCTCAAGATCGCGATAGATAGGCATTGGTAACATACTGCTGCACCATGCGATGGGTGTTGAAAAAGGAGGCGTTCAGGGCAATAGACTGTCGCATCAGCTCGATCCATCCTTCGCGATCGCGATAATACATGGGTACGATCTGATTCTGTAGCTTATGGTATAAGTCCTCCCCATCCTCTTGGTTGAGAAATTCCGAACTAGAGGTTTCTGACTCCCTCGAACCGATCGACCAACCAGTAACCCCTTCGATACAACCCTCAACCCACCAGCCATCCAACACGCTAAAACTGGGAACTCCGTTGTGCGCTGCTTTCATGCCAGAGGTGCCAGAGGCTTCTAAGGGTCGCTGGGGCGTGTTAAGCCAGAGGTCAACTCCCGATACGATTGTCCTGGCGAGATCGAGATCGTAGTTCGGCAGAAAAACTACTGAAATTTCACCCTGTAACTGACGGGCAACCTCAAAAATTCGTCGGATCGATTCTTTGCCAGGATGGTCTTGGGGATGTGCCTTCCCCGCAAACACAAATTGTAGTTGACCTACTTTGCTGACAATCTCCCGAAGACGATCGAGATCTGAGAATACCAAATCTATTCGTTTGTAAGCAGTAGCCCTGCGAGCAAATCCAATTGTCAAAATATCCGTTGCCAGGGAGACGTTAGTTCGCACCTTAATCAATTCGAGCAGCTGAGTTTTAGCAGCAAGATGAGCCTGCCAAATTTCATTTTGGGGAATATCGATTGCGTGCCTGAGCATCGCAGGATCTTTGCTCCAGCCAGGAATATAGCGATCGTAAAGAGTTCTGAAACTATCGCAAGTCCAAGTCCATGAATGGACGCCGTTGGTGATGTGGTGAATCGATTGAGCCGGAAACATTTTTTGGGAGACTTCTTCGTGTCGCTTAGCTACCCCATTGACATAGTGACTCAGGTTGAGTCCCAGCACTGTCATGTTTAAGCGATCGCTCCCAGCCAGCATTTGCAGGACATCTAAAGGGATAACTTCTTCTCCAACAGACTGCACTAGCTCGTACCCAAATCGATCGTGTCCTGCGGGGACGGGGGTATGAGTGGTAAAGACGCACTGACTTCTGATGCTGTTAAAGTCCCATTCTGCCGCTCGTTCCTGATGCTGTCTGTTTAAGAGTTCCAAAACTAGCAAACTGGCATGACCTTCATTCAGATGAAATCGCTCGATACCGCGATAGCCGAGGGCATTCAGCATTCTCACTCCACCGATGCCGAGCAAGGTTTCCTGGGCAAATCGATATCTTTCATCTCCACCGTAAAGGAAGTCAGTCAGAGTGCGGTCGTAATCTGTGTTTTCTTCCACCCCAGCGTCTAACAAAATCAGGGGAACGGTATAACCACTGAGTCCGATGATATCGTATTGCCAAGCTCGAACTCGAACCAGTCGCTGCTCGATTGTGACCTCGATGCTTTCAGTCAAAGGGCGCAAAAACCGCTCTGGTTCCCATTGTACGGGCTTTTCCTGCTGATTTCCCCACTCATCTAGTACCTGCTCGAAATAGCCTTGGTGATAGAGTAAACTCACCCCGACAATGGGGACTCGCAAATCGGCACAGGACTTTAAGGTATCCCCAGCCAGAACGCCTAAACCGCCACTATAATTGGGGATAGCAGAACCAACTGCCACCTCCATTGAAAAATAAGCAATTTGCCGATTCTCTTTTGCTTCATCGTAGCCATTAGCAACCAGTGCCGTGGCGTATTTCTCTGGATGCTCAAAGAACTTGTAGCGACAGAATTCCGAGCAGAAGTGGATTTGCCGCTCCTGATAGAAAGCACTTAGTGCCCTTTCTCCTTGAACGGTCATTCCACAAACTGGATCTTTAAAAATGCTATTCATAATACACTTTCTCCTCTTTTCTCTGCCCGACAGCAATATAAGCAAAGCCCAGCAATAGCTCGGTAAAGGAGATATTTTGCAAGTATTTATCGAGCGATTCCCAGGGGTGTCGGCTTGCCATTTGCAAGTTGCCGCCAAAGGGACGAATAAATAGGAAACTCAACAGAGGCGCAAACCTTGCCAGCCAATTGTCTGGAATCTTAAAATCTAAAATTACCCAGCGTTCTCCAGGGGAAAGTGCCTGAGAACCATTTTGGATCGCGAGATCGCATTCAGAAACCAGGGTAATGCCCCAGGTGGAGATAATGCCATCTACACCAATGGGAAATTGATAGAAAGTTACATCACTCTGCATTAACTCGACATTTGACCAACCATTTTTTTCCACTCTTTTTTGAGCTTGTGCCAGCATCGCGTCGGTTAGATCGACACCAATGATTTTTCCCTCTGAACCAATAGCTTTTTCCAATAAAGGAAAATTCAAACCCGTCCCGCAGCAGAGGTCTATAACCGTATCTCCAGGTTGTAAATTGAGAGAGGCGATCGCTTTTTGACGATAGCTCCCATAGCCGAAGGGACTAAATATCATACCAAGTAGGTATTCGCCGAGAAAATCGTAATTTTTGGCAATCTTTTGGTAAATATTTGCTATTCTTTCGCTTTCATTTTTATTATGAATATCTTGTTGTTGATTTAAATTCATTTTTACCTCCTTGAGTAGTGAGGTTAATCTTTAACAGAATTTTGTTATTTCACTAGCTTTAATTTCTCGGCAGTTGGCGAGGATAGTAATTTTCGCATCTTCCTCGAAACCATCCATCCATCATTCCCCACCTACCCCACATCATGCCTGACATTCCGATAAAGCCAATTAAAATAGTGAGAATAACGCCAGATATGAAACCAATTGCTCCGTAAATTACAGGTTTATTGTTCATAATTTTGTCTCCATTATTTGGTTTAAATTTTCTGGTTTTATTCGATGCGAATAATATCTTGCAAACCGAACCAGTTGTAGCGTCGAATGCCCCAAGGCAAGCCAATCAGTAAAATTAAGAAAATTACTAGCAAGGCAATTCCTAAAAGTTTTCCCACCTGAAAAGCTGCTCCCATATAAGTTAGAAAAAAAGTAGAAGGAATCATCCCCAGCAGTGTGGAAGTGGAATAGATCGGCAGAGATAGTCCCGTTATCCCCGCACCATAACTGATTAAATCAAAAGATAAAACAGGTAATAAGCGAGTAATAAAGATTAGCCAGCCTAAATAAATTTCTCCCCGATTTTTGCTGAAATAAATTACTTTTCTCGTCAGTGCATAAACTGCGGATCTGCCTAAAGTTCTGCCAATAAAATAAGCAATTAACCCGCCTAAAAAACCGCCGATGATGCTATAAATTCCTGCGGCTAAAGTCCCCCAAACTGCCCCAGCAGCTACGGTTAAAGGTGCGCCTGGAATGGGACTCATGACCACAGCTAAGGCAATCAGGCTGATATAAACGATTATTCCCAGAGAACCCAGCTCCTGAATTGCCTCTCTTAATCCTTCAGGATCGAGCAAGTTAATCTCGGATTTTTCCCTCAACCACCAATAAACCAATACAGATAGTATTAACACTGCCAGAGCAATGCTGTTTTGACGATTAAATAAAATTTGCTGCTTCTTTGGTTTTTTCATCGAATCTCTGGTATTTTAACCGCAACAGAAGTCAAAAGTCTGTTTTCTTTCCCCGAATGACTTTTCTTTCGTGGGGGTGTGTCTTTGCTTCTAGCTGGTCAACCTCTTTATGTAGGAAAAAGTTGAGAAAAGTACGAATTCCAGTAACAGTAGCCAGTTTTCCCAGATCATCCCAACTGGGAGAGACAGCAGTACTGACAATATCAGCAGCTAAGAGGAACTCTAGGGATAGAGCAAGTGCCAATCCTAGATCGAGGCGGATCATTACCCAATTTTGTTGATGACCACTCGATTTTAAAGAACGGAGGAACTTTAAAAGCGTCCGCACTGCGGCAATGACAACGATCGAGATCGCGATTCCTTCCAAAAAAACTTTTACAGCAGCTACCACGTGATAAAGTAATCCTTCTGCCAATTGGACGAACTCAGAACCGGGTCCTGGAAAGGCAACCCAAAAATAGTAATTAATGGGGAACGCTCCATAAAAGTTAACTTGCAAGGCTAGCATGGCACAGGGCTCAATTCAGCTTTTATCCTTGACTGCATTACCGAAACGCGGGAAAAAGGCTGGAGTAGTTGCAGCATAGCGATCGTACTTTTGACCGAATTTGAACCGCATTTCCCGTTCTTCTTGTAATGCCAGTCTGGAGTACATAAAAATTAGTATGGGAAACATTAGTAGGGTCAGAATGGTGGGCCATTGAAGTAAAAAACCAAGCAGAATTGTAATAAAAGCAACGTATTGAGGGTGGCGAATTCTGGCGTAGGGTCCTGCAAGAGCCAAGGTTTTACTGCGTTGGGCTTCATAGAGTACTTTCCAAGCAGAAGCGAGTAAAATGAAGCCTAGTAAAATAAAGACATTACTCAGAATATGAAGGAAATTAAAATGAGGATCTCCTTTCATACCAAAGATTGTCCACCAGAGATGCCCAGCATCATGAGACAGGATATCCAACTGGGGATAGCGAGTTTGCAGCCAACCTGAGAGCAGATAAATGGTTAGAGGAAATCCATACATTTCCGTAAACAGTGCCACGATAAAAGCAGAAAAAGCACCAAACAAACGCCAATCCCGTGGGCTTTGGGGTTTGGTGAAGCTAAAAGCAAAGATGATAAAAACCAAAGAGTTAATAATTACTACAAACCAAAGTCCGTAGGCAGGGGGATGGTTCATCGTTGACCTCCTTCAGAATCTTTGTTATGACTGCTCCCGTGACCGCCATGACCGCCATGACCGCCGTGCATAAATAGATGCATAAAAGGGCAAGCTAGTAACAGCAACCAAGGCAAGACGGGAATTATGTGTACCCAGTGTTCGGCTACGAGAAAAAATGCAGCAATACCTAGAAAGACTAAAAGAGCGATGCCAGAAGGCGATCGCCACCGCCAAGCAGTTCGAGAATGATGAGTCATAAATACCTCCTCTTAATTTGTAATTTCCATAGTGCCCATCATGCCCAAGTCCTCGTGATCGAGAATGTGGCAGTGATAGACGGTTTTTCCTGTAAAATCGGCAAACCGAGTGCGGATGCGGACGGTTTCCCCTGGGGACACGACAACCGTATCCTTCCAAGCCCGATAGGGCGAGGCTCTGCCGTTACGCGAAACGAGCTGAAAGTTGTTGACGTGGATGTGTAGGGGATGATCCATCACCCCTGTATTGACTAGCTCCCAATCTTCAACTGCGTTGAGACGCACCCGAGTATCGATGCGATTGGAGCTATAGGTTTGACCGTTAATAAGAAAAACCATACCCATCCCAGGAGCCATGCCGTGATTAATCTGAAAGCGTCTTACCGTCTCGGGTTCTGGTAGTTCTTCTACAGGAATGAGCTGCTGGGGTAAGGGGAGTGAAGCAGTGGAATTGCTATAGGTAAAAGTCGCCAAAGTCTCAGGATTTCTCTGGGTAAAACTTCCTCCTCTCATGCCCCTGCCCATCATACCGCCACCCATCATGCCCATCCCCCCACGGTCGTAAGGCAGATTCAATAAACGGTATTGTCCTGGTTCTCTCTCCCCTCGCACCAAAACCTCAGTTCTTTCCCCAGGAGATAGCAGTAGTTGTCGAACTTCTACTGGTTCTGAGAGGGCACCTCCGTCTGAAGCAATTAAATAAAAAGGATGGTTTTCGAGTTCCAGTCGGTAAAAGCGAGATGTTGAAGCATTTACAATACGCAGACGTAACAAATCACCAGTAGCAATGGAGAAAGTGGGCTTAACTCGACCGTTAATTGTCACCAACCGCCCTTCTCTGCCCGTCATCCGTGCCATAGGGGAAGGCTGGATAATCCGTCCGTTTCTGTCTAGCTCGAAATCCTTGAGAAGTAAAAATTCTTCTTTCGCTGCTTTAATTTCGGGAATTTCATCTAGTTCTCCTCTAACGATAAATAATCCTGCCAAACCACCAAATAACTGTTCGGCTACCAAACCGTGCAGGTGGGGATGATACCAAAACGTTCCCGATGGGTGATTAGAAGGTATGGTAAATTCGTAGGTTAAAGTTTCCCCAGGAGGAATCACTAGAAAAACATTGTCAGCATTCCCAGTGGGGGTGACATGTAAGCCATGATAATGCAGGTTAGTGGGTTGAGTCAGGCTATTGGTAAAGCGAAGACGTACCGTATCCCCTGGTTTAGCTTCCAGGCGCGGTCCAGGAATCTGTCCGTTGTAGGCTAAGAGATAAGCCTGAATACCTCCTAGATTTACAGTACGGTAACTGGCTTCGAGGTCGAGAGCTAAAACTCCGTCAGTGCTAGCATGAACTTGAGCCAGGGCTATCTGGTTATCGCTTGAAATTTGCGTTCTTCCCGACTGTTGCTGGGAAAGTAAGACTGCTCCTGCACTAGCAGCACTGAGGAAGAAAAATTGTCGGCGGTTAAATTTAAGTTTATCCATAAGAATTAGCCTCAATATCCAGCCATCGCTCACACTTATTTTTCAAGAAATATGTATGCACGCCAGCGTCAATCTTTAGATTGCTGCTAGTTAGTTATGCTGTTCGCGAACCTCAGTTTCGGTCATGGGTAATTACTTTTTCACCTCTATTTTGTTGGCTAGCAGTTCCAGATTCTCGGACTTCGACAATGCCATGGAACATTTCCATGCCACAGGTAAATCGATATTCCCCTGGTTGATGCGGCGTAAACTCCAGCGAGATCGCCTGATTCAGTGGCAAGTCTGCCTTAATATTGAAATCTGGTAGCAAAACTTTCCCCAGACAATTATTAGGGTCTTGCCTGAAAAAGTTTAGTCGCACGGGTAAACCAGCTTGGACGATAATTCGCGCTGGTTCGTAGCCCCGTTCAACTTTAATATCCATTTCTTGAATCCCTTGATGCAGTTGAGCTGATAAAGCTTCGGGTTCTGCGAGTTCTCTAACCGCAGGAATATGACTGTTATGATTAACTTGGGAAATATCTCGATCTGCTCGATCTTCTGTATTCTGAACCTCTACCACTCCACGAAACATATTCATGCCACAGTGAAAGGTGTAACTTCCTGACTTTTGGGGGGTGAATTCTACGGTCGTAGTTTGATTCAGAACTAGATCCGCAGCCTGGTGAAAATCGGGAAACAAAACTTGTTCAAGGCAACTGCTAGGATCTTGGCGGAAGAAATTTAGTCTTACTGGTTGACCCAAATTGACCACAATTCTATCTGGAGCATACCCGCCATCGACGATAATATCTAGTTCCTGAACTCCCTGATGAGTTTGCGCTTGTTGAGATTTAGTTTTACTGAAAACAAACCACCAAACTTCAGCCCCAATTAACCCCAAGCCTCCTAATGTGACTAATAGTTTTAAAGATAAAGGTTGTTCGATCTGAGGGAATTTATTGCTCGATTCTGCTTGGGCATGAGAAACTTGAGCAGTACCAAACATCAAACCAAAACTTAATAAAAAAGTTGAAATTATTGTTTTTTGATTCACTTTGTTCACCTAATGATTAACTATAAATACAGCAGGATTATTGAGATATGCTAAAAAAATATTGAGGAACCAATCTTGCTATAAATTGATTTCCTACACATCAAAATTAGACGTAAGTTTTGGGTTTAAAATTGCGTAATCTCAAAGCATTTGTAACCACAGAAACTGAACTAAAAGCCATAGCAGCACCTGCAATTATTGGATTTAGTAACCAACCAAAAAAGGGATACAAGACACCTGCTGCAATGGGAATACCGAGTGTATTGTAGATATAGGCAAAAAAGAGGTTTTCTTTAATATTTCTCATGGTGGCATGACTCAGTTGAATCGCCGTGACAATTCCCCTTAAATCTCCAGAAATTAAGGTTAAATCGCTAGCTGCCATCGCTACATCTGTACCCGTACCGATCGCAATGCCCACATCTGCCTGTGCCAAGGCTGGAGCATCGTTAATGCCATCTCCAACCATAGCTACGATTGTATTTTTATGTTTTCGGCTTTTTCTCTCTTGTTGAATTGATTGAATAATACTGGCTTTTTGGTCGGGACGCACTTCAGCAAAAACTTTTCCGATACCTACTTCAGATGCGATCGCTTCTGCCGTTTTCTGATTATCTCCCGTTAACATTACCACTTCTAAACCCATTCTTTGCAGGGTTTTAACGGCTTCAACCGAAGAATGTTTAATGGCATCAGCAATGCCCATTAAGCCTTCAATTTTTCCATTAACAGCTATTAAGGCAGTGGTTTTGGCTTCAGTTTCCCATTGTTGGCGGTTTGATTCTAAAGTTTGGGTATCAATTTTTAAGGCATCCATCCAGCGTTGTGTGCCAATTTGGACAAAATTTCCCGACACATTTCCTTGTACTCCCATTCCCGCTACAGCTTCAAAATTAGTAACTTCAGGTAGGGGTGTTTGTATGCCTTGAGATTGGGCATAATTAACCACTGCTTCTGCTAAAGGATGTTCGGAATTTTTTTCCACCGCAGCCGCCATGGCTAACAACTTAAGTTCATTATTATTAGCATTACCTGTTACAGTTATATAGTTGGTAACACTGGGTTTTCCTTGAGTAATTGTTCCAGTTTTGTCGCATACAATTGTATTTAGTTTGTGTGCCAATTCCAGACTATCTGCACCTTTAATTAAAATCCCATTTTCTGCACCTTTACCCGTACCCACCATAATCGAAGTCGGGGTTGCTAAACCTAAAGCACAAGGACAGGCAATGATTAAAACTCCTACTGTAGTAATCATCGCTAGAGTGACATTGCCTATTGTATTGAACCAGATGAGAAAAGTGAGAACTGCAATGGCTATTACTACGGGTACGAACCAACCCGTTACTCGATCTGCTAAATGTTGAATGGGAGCTTTACTGCCTTGTGCATCTTGTACTAACTTCACAATTTGCGCCAAGACTGTATCTTTACCGACTTTAGTAGCTTTAAATTTAAAACTTCCTGTCTTATTTATGGTCGCCCCAATTACCTCATCCCCTGTTTCTTTTTTAACAGGAATCGGTTCCCCCGTTACCATTGATTCGTCAATTGCAGAACCACCTTCAATTACCTCTCCATCTACAGGAATTTTTTCTCCTGGACGAACCACAATTACATCTTCTACTACTACTTGTTCGATAGGAATATCGATCTCTTGGCGATCGCGAATAACTCTGGCAGTTTTTGCCTGTAACCCCATTAATTTACGAATCGCTTCGGAAGTTTCTCCCTTTGCCCGATTTTCTAACAATCTTCCTAAGAGAACCAAGGTAATAACTACTGATGATACTTCGTAGTAAACTGCCACCTCAATCCCCTGAGATTCTAGAACCTGGGGAAAGGCAGTAGCAAATAGAGAATAAAGATAGGCTACAGCAGTCCCTAAAGCTACTAAGGTATCCATGTTTGCCGAATGGCGTTTAAACGCTTTCCACCCGCCTACAAAAAAAGCTTTTCCAACCCAAAACTGGACAGGCGTTACCAAAACTAACTGCACCCAAAAATTCTGCAACCATGCAGGAACCCAAGAGATTTCTGTCCCGATCATCATCGGTAAAACGCCAATCACTAACAAAATGCTAATAATTGAACCTACGATCACTTTCCGAGTAATCTCTTGTTGTTCGGCTTCTCTGGCTTTTTTCTCCTCGTCTTCTTCTCGCTCCGATTCTTTAAAAGCAGCATATCCTGCTTCTGATACTGCTTTTTGAATACGTTTCAAGTTAGTTTTTTTTGTATTATAAGATACCGTAGCTTGAGAGACAGCAAAATTAACATTGCATTCAATAACGCCAGGAACGTCTTGAATCGCTTGCTCGATACTATTGGCACAAGAGGCACAACTCATGCCTTTCAAACGTAAATTCTCTGTTTCCATAATTTACTCCCATGCTGGTTGAGGATTGATTTGTTCAGAGGCTACGGTATTGCTACTGAACCTTGGTTGAGTCAGGTTGTTTGTCGAAGGATCGAGAAGCGTATCCAGAACTAGCAAGAGCTTTTTGAATTCTCTCTAAATTCACGCGCTCTGAGTTGTGGTGAATAGTGACTTGTTTGGTTGCCATATCGACCTCACATTTATTCACCCCAGGCAGACTTTGAACTGCTCTTTCGATAGTCTCGGCGCAAAATTCACACATCATATTTTCCAATTGCAGATAGCTTGTCTTGCTCATGACTAACTCTCACTAATAAAAATTTCAGGATGGAGACTTGAGATTAATGCGGTAACTATTACTCTGCTGTTTGCTCGTTCATTCCCCGCTCGGGGTGGTGGTTAGGATTCCCAGACATCCCAGAACCATCTTCTGTCATGGAGTTATCCTGCCCCATCATGTTGTCCATCTGTCCCATCATCTGTTCCATGTGTTCCATCATTTGTTGATGATGCTGACGCAGCTGCTCTGGGGTCATCTCAGCCATCATTTGATTCATTTGACCCATTCTCTGTTGCATCTGACCCATCATTCGTTGTTGCTGTTGCCGCATTTGCTCTGGGGTCATGGGCATTTCCGACGTTGTTTGCGCCCAAGATGGAGTTGCACTCAGTATTAGCCACGCCAGTCCAGCTAACGCAGCGCTATTAAAGGTTTTACCGATTAGGTTCATTTACATTCCCCTTAAGATTATGATAATCTCTCTAGTTAACTAGAGAGTTTGCTTACTGTAATAAAAGTTTAAAAAACTCGGATTTACTCTCCGCTCGAACATCTACTATTCACATTTCCAGATAAAAATGACTTCAGGATGAAACGAGCCAGAGAGCTTAACAAATCGTCAAAAGCTATTATTGCTTAAGGGTTCAATTCGGCTTTTATCTCGACAATTAACTCGATCGCCTCTCTAACTACCGCCTCTCCAACCACATTGAATGGAAAAACCTTGTTTATTTATCCTCGGTGTTAGGATTACATTCCTTACTTTTACTTCGATCCCGTTCTTGGGTTCGATACTGATATCTTGGTTCTGGAGATACCAGATTGGACTGTATAAGAACGTCAACTGTCTCATCGTCCGCGTTCAACCGCAGATTTATACCACCAGATATCCCTCCTATTAACGTAAAAGTATCTACGCCAACCATTTCTCCGCTGATGGTTTCAATGCTATTGGAATCGTATATTCTGCCGTACCAAGAGCCTTAATACAAGCACCACTCCACTGCTTGCCAGAACGCATCATAGAACTTTGCCGAGCCATCCATTGTGGGTGCTGTCGCTCGAGCTGAGATTGATTGGTTGTCATCTTAGGAGGAACAACCCCTTTGTGCAACAACGCCGTTAAATTAAATTAATCATAATGAAGAAAGGAATTGCAGATCGAAAAAAACTTATGTCTACATCGGAGGCTATTTTAGCTTTTTCTAAATCCCATCATATCATCCTGATTTCATAATCATCTGTCAGTATTTGGTATAGAAAATTACTGAAAACTATCGAATAAATTTGTTGCGATTGCGATTATTTGTGTCGTGTAGATGCAGAAGTAATACTAATGATCTAATTAATACTTTTAGAATTTACCTAAGTCCGATTGGGAAAAATGTACTATGCGAATATTATTAGTTGAAGACGAGCCAGATTTGGGTGCAGCAATCAAACGAAATCTCCACCAAGAAGCCTATATTGTAGACTGGGTGCAAAACGGTACTGAAGCCGAATGGTATTTAAGAGACAAAGCTCAAGAATATACCATAGCTATTTTTGACTGGCTGCTGCCTGGACAGACGGGTATCGAACTCTGTCGCAAGCTAAGGTTGCAAAAGAACACTCTGCCAGTATTGATGTTAACCGCTAAAGACAGCATCGAAGATAGGGTAGCAGGGTTAGATGCGGGTGCTGATGATTATCTAATCAAGCCTTTTGGTACGAGCGAACTACTAGCAAGACTGAGAGCTTTACAGAGGCGATCGCTTTCTATTCAACCCCAACAGCTACAGATAGGAGATCTGACTTTAGACTGCGGTACTCATGAGATTAGCATCGGTAAAGATTTAGAACGGGGGCAAACCATATTGCTCACCAATAAAGAGTTTCAGATACTGGAGTATTTTATGCGCCATCCCAATCGAATCGTGACTCGCGACCAGATATTAGATCGGCTATGGGAGTACGGTACAGAACCGACGAGCAACGTAGTAGCTGCCCAAATGCGAAGGTTGCGACGTAAGCTAGAGCAATATGGTTGTCAACTACCAATTGAAACCATCTACGGCATCGGATATCGTCTCAGCACCAATGATGAACCAAAATAATATTTTTCGTTCGACTCGTTGGCGACTGACGGTTTTTTACACGGGCGTAATTGGGTTTCTTTTTTTAGTATGTGGGTTCGGTGTCTGGCAGGCGATCGTTCACGCTCACCGCGTTACTTTAGAACGGGAATTAAAATCCGTTGCGGGAAATCTACACGACAATCTCGAATCGACTCTCCGACAGCCAGGAAAGCTTGAAAATGCTTCCTTACGATATTTGCCCAGTTTGTATATTTATCAAAATTCTAACTGGGTTGAAATAAAACCAACCGAACCGCATCGACTCAACCCAATCGATCGGGGCGATTACTATATCAGGTTGTTAGATGCTGGGGGCGATCCCATCGCTCAAGCTGGAATAGAACCCAGCAGCTTGCCTCTACGAAGATTGGCAGCAGACAGCCAGTTAATCGAAGATCGCCTGGGCGATCGCTACCAGCAAATTTCTCTACCCCTCTCCTTACACGACCTTGACGGTAAAAATTCACTTTGGGGCTACATAGAGGTGGGGCGTTCCTGGCAAGAATTTGATAGCTATCTCACTTCGATAAGACTGACAATTTTATGGACAACGCCAATTATTATCCTGTTAGTAATCGCAGTCAGTTGGTATTTAGCTGGTTTGGCAATG
This sequence comes from Myxosarcina sp. GI1, assembly GCF_000756305.1. Lineage (NCBI taxonomy): Bacteria > Bacillati > Cyanobacteriota > Cyanophyceae > Pleurocapsales > Pleurocapsaceae > Myxosarcina > Myxosarcina sp. GI1. The sequence continues at coordinate 749 of NZ_JRFE01000058.1, read as the reverse complement.
CGACCACTGTATCAGTCTTATCGCCAAATCCAACAGTTTACCACCGATGCCGCTCACGAACTGCGAACTCCTCTAGCTGCCGTTCGCGCCACACTTGAATCTCTTACCAGAATGGCTCATTTTTCTGAGGCTGAAGCACGGGATATCCTTAAGGTTATCGAACGTCAAAATCTCAGATTATCGGAACTAGTAAGCGATCTATTATTTCTCTCTCGCTTCGACAGACAAATAAAACTAGGCGATCGCTATCCTTGCTCCTTACAAGACATTCTTGGCGATATCGAAGAAGAGCTTGCAGCATTAGCTCTGCAAACAGGAATAACGTTAAGTAGTAGCTTTGAGTTGACTACTCCGATAATAGTTATGGGCAATGAAGAACAGCTATATAGAATGGTGTTTAATCTGGTTGCCAATGCCATAAACTACACTCCTACTGGCGGTCGGGTAACGATTTCTCTTGGGTATAACAACCAGCACGCTCTAATTCGGATCGCAGACAATGGCATCGGTATTACTCCCGAACATCATGCTAAGATTTTCGATCGCTTCTATCGGGTTGGCGGCGATCGCTCTCGTCATTCTGGTGGCTCTGGATTGGGGTTGGCAATAGCCAAAGCGATCGCTCAATCCCATCGAGGTAGCATTCACGTTCAAAGCGAGTTAGATAAAGGTAGTACCTTTACAATTCAACTTCCTACGTACGGCTAGTAAATTCTATGTATTTCAAGCGCAGAGAAATTCTCTTTTGA